>JAYRQX010000472.1:0-2157 GCA_041910415.1 Acetobacteraceae bacterium
AGCCGAACGGCCGAAGTGCTGGGCGCGCAGGACGAGCATGACGCCATCGGGGCCCGGGCGGGCAGCGTCACACGGCCACCAGTCCGGCCTGGTCGCGATCTCTATCGCCGGCCCGATGCCGAGCTCGCGGAAGAGACGAGGCAACACCAGGTCCTGCGCCAGGATCCCGATGTAGGTGCGGTCAAATTCCCACGGCTTGCGCCGCTGGGGCAAGGCGCCGGCGCGCACCCACTGCACCTTCGGCTGCGGCGAGAAGGCGTTCATCGCGCACCGCCCTGCCGCCGAGCGGCGACACGCGCGACAACCCGATCGATGGCGACGGCGGGCGGGACGAGGTCTGCCATCCGCTCGCACATCCGGTCGTCGAAGCCATGCACTGCCCCGACTGCAAGGAGTAAGTTGCGGTCCGCAACGCGCTGGCTATTCGCAGCAACGCGGTTTACACTCGGCTCGGAACCCACTGGAATCGTTCGCGGCGAGTTCCTGCTGGTTTCCAGGCTAAGTCTCTGATTCAAGGTGGTTGGGCCGCTCCCCTCAGCTCCACCATCGCCCGCGAGATCAAGCACTTGGCCGGCAAGGATGACCCGCGGGGGCCGTGACGCGGGCCGCCTGCTGCCGCCCGGCTGGTTCCGGCTGCGGATTCTGGCCATGGTGCCGCCGGGAGATCGCATCATGCAGCGGCTGCTCACGGCCTGCCCCGGACTGTCACGGCGGTGACCGCATCGCTGCGCGTGACGCTCGCGCTTGCAGCCGTCGTCGTCCTCAACCTCCCGCTCGGTACGGTCTATGCCTTCAGCGTCTTCCTGCGCCCCATGGAGGCCCTGCTCGGCCTGACGCGCGCCGAGCTCTCCTTCGTCTTCGGTCTCACGCTCGTTGCCTTCACGCTCGGCATGAACCTCGCGCCCTGGCTCTATCGCCGCGCATCGCCAGCCATGCTCGTGGCGGCGGTGTCGGCCGTTGCGGCGGGCGGCATGGGGCTCGCTGCCGTGGCGACCGGGCTCGTCGGACTGGCCCTCGGCTACGGTGTCCTGTTCGGGTTCGGCGGGGGTGCCGCCTATGCTCTGCTGCTGCAGGGCATGAACCTGATGCCCATCGTCCGGCGAGGCCTGGTCAACGGCTTCATCGTCGCCCTCTACCCCGCCGGGGCCATGCTGGGTGCGATCACCTTCGGCTGGATGCTGGGACGCTGGGGGCTGCGCGTCACGCTCGGCGGACTCGCCGCGACGCTCGCGCTCGCCGGGCTGACATCGGCGGTGCTGGTGGCGGCCTGCGGCATGGCGCTGGTGCCCCCCGGGCGCGTTGATGCGGCCGAAAGGCCGGCGCGGCTTCCTTCCATCTTCTGGCGGCTCTGGACGGTGTTCTTCCTTGCCGCCGGTGCCGGCCTCACGGTGCTGGGCCAGGCGGCGGGCATGGTCGAGGCGTATGGCGGCACGCCGGGACTGGCCGTCTCCGCGACAACCGGCATCGCCGCGGCGATTGCCGTCGCGCGGATCGGCGGTGGTTGGCTGGCGGACCGTCTTCCGGCGAGCGCTGTCATGGCGGGCGCGCACCTGCTCGCGGTGTGCGGGAATGGCATGCTCTCGCTCTGGCCCTCGGCGACGGTCGCGGTCGTCAGCCTGGGCATGGTGGGCATCGGCTATGGTCTGGTCAGCGGCAGCACGGCGGCGGCCATCGGCATCTATTGGGGGTCCCATCACTATGGCACCCTCGCCGGACGGCTCTATGCCGCCTGGTGCCTGGCGGCGGTGACGCTGCCGGTGCTGGCCGGGCGGCTGTTCGACCTGACCGGCGGCTATGGTGGCGCGATCCTCCTGGCCTGCGCGGGCAATGCGCTGGGCTGCCTCGTGGCGAGCAGCCTGCCGCGGCGGGCGCCGGATGCGCCGGGCGGCTGAGCGAGGGCAGGCTTTCGCGGCGTTCGCCGGGCGATCCGCTTCGTCACGTCATGGCCCTTCGAGGGAACCCGGGTCGCGTCGGCTCGCCCGATACGCCCGACATGACCTCCTCCTCCACGGTCAGATGCAGGCGCAGCAGGGCTTCCAGCGCGAACAGGGTGCGCCGGAGCTCGGGCGCGACGGCGGACCACCGCGCATCCTCGGTGCCGAGCCGCAGGAGCGTTGCGACGCGCTCGACCAGCGTCTCGATCTCGGCGTGCATCCG
>JAYRQX010000473.1:0-3117 GCA_041910415.1 Acetobacteraceae bacterium
ACGGGCCGGGCGGCATCGGCACGGTCAGCTGCGAGGATTGCCCGAGATACCGCACATCCGCCGCATAGCGCAGCTGCACCGCGCCCTCGCCGTATCCTTCATTCGCCAGCGCCGCGCGCCCTTCGGCAGCCATGCCGTCCAGCGCCGCACTGACCGCGCCGGCCCGCACATTCGCCAGCGGCGCCAGCAGCGGCCGCACGAACTCGTGCACCGCCTCCGCCGCCAGCATCCCCGCCGCCGAGAAGACACCGGACACGGGGCTCACCAGCACCCGCGTGATGCCGAGCAGCCTCGCCACATCCACCGCGTGCAGCGGCCCGCCGCCGCCGAAGGCCATCAGCGCCAGATCGCGCGGGTCCTTGCCGCGCTCCACCGTCACCGCGCGGATCGCGCGTGCCATGTTGACGTTCGCGACCTGGCGGATGCCATGCGCCGCATCCTCGACCGACAGGCCGAGCGGCCCCGCGACCTTCGCCTCCACCGCGGCCACCGACAGCGCCGCATCCACCTTCAGCGAGCCGCCTGCCAGGGCGTGCGGATTCAAATAGCCCAGCACCATGTTGGCGTCGGTCACCGTCGGATTCCGCGTGCCGCGCCCATAGCAGGCCGGCCCCGGATCGCCGCCCGCACTGTCCGGACCGACGACCAGCAGCCCCCCCGCATCGATCCGCGCCATGGACCCGCCGCCGGAGCCCACTTCCGCGATATCGATCGTCGGCACCTTCAGCATGTAGCCGGCGCCCTTGGTGAAGCGCGACGGCGTGGAGATGCCGTCGCGGAACTCGTATTCCGTCACCACCTGCGGCTCGCCGCCTTCCACGATCGCCGCCTTGGCCGTCGTGCCGCCCATGTCGAAGACGATCAGGTCCGGCGCGCCGATCACCGGCCCCAGCCGCGCCGATCCCGCGACGCCGCCCGCCGGCCCCGAGCCCACCGCGAAGACCGGCCGGTCACGCGCGGTGCCGATGCCGATCATGCCGCCATTCGACGCCATCACCTGCACCGGTGCCGTCACGCCGATCGCCGCCAGGCGTTCCGCGAGCTTCGACAGGTAGCCGCGCATCGCCGGCAGCAGATAGGCATTCACCACCGCCGTGCTGGTGCGCTCGTATTCCTTGATTTCCGGCAGCACCTCATAGGACGCCGTCACCAGCAGATGCGGCGCCACCTCCCGCAGCAGCGCCGCCGCGCGCCGCTCATGCGCATCGTTGGCGTAGGAGTTGATGAAGCAGATGGCGACGGCCTCAACGCCGTCCGCGACGAACATCTCCGCCGCGCGACACACGGAAACCTCGTCCAGCGGCCGCACCACGGCGCCGTCCGCGCCGATGCGCTCCGCCGCTTCCAGCCGCCAGCGCCTGGGCACCAGCGGATCGGGCTTCTTCCAGGCCATGTCGAACATGCCGGGGGTACGGATGCGCCCGATCTCCAGCACGTCGCGGAAGCCCGCCGTCGTCAGCAGCCCCGTCCTCGCGCCCACCTTCTGCAGGATGGTGTTGGACGCGACCGTGGTGCCATGCACCACCTCCGCCACCTCGCGCGGATCGATCCCCGCTTCCGCCAGTACCGCCGCGACCCCCGCCGCCACGCCCTCGCCCGGATCGGCCGGCGTCGTCGTTGTCTTGTTCACATGGATGCGGCCGTCGGGCAGCGCGAGCACCACGTCGGTGAAGGTGCCGCCGACATCCACACCGATGCGCGCCGCGCCGATCAAGACGGAATCCCCATCGCCGGAGCCACCTCATCTTTTATTGACCGAACGGTCAATAGAGCGGAGTATGATCCCCGCCATGCCGCCCCGTCAACGCCGAATCCCCGGCTCCCGCGACCCCGCGGCCGCGCGTGGCGCCATCCTCGCCGCCGGGATCCGGGAATTCGCCCGGAAGGGCCTGGCCGGCGCACGCATGGACGCCATCGCGCGCGACGCCGGCGTGGCGAAGGGCCTCGCCTTCCACCATTTCGGCTCCAAGGACGGCCTCTGGATCGCGGCGCTGGCCGAGATCTACCGCATGCTCCGCGCGGGCCAGGACGAAGCGGCGCTCGACGCGCTCGGGCCGGTCGAGGGCATGCGCCGCCTGGTGACCGACACCTTCCGCCTGTTCCGCGACCACCCCGAGATCGTCGCGCTGATGAACGAGGAAAACCTCCATCGCGGCCGCCACCTCAAGGCCGCGCCCGAGATTCCCGCGCTCTACAACCCGCTCTTCGGCGCGATCGAACGGCTGCTCGGCGAAGGCCGGCGCATCGGCGTCTTCCGCCGCGCGGTCGCGGTGACGCCGTTCTATGTCGCGCTGTCCGGCCTCGGCTATTTCTACTGCTCGAACCGCTGGACGCTCTCGGCCGCTTTCGCCGGCGACCTCTTCCACCCTGCGGCGATCGCGGAATACGAAGCGCTCATCGCGAACATGATCGTCGCCTATCTGTGCTCGGACGACGCGACGGCGCTGCGGCCCTAGCCGTCCAGCGTCGCGACGAAGCGCAGCATCGCCTCCGCGGTCGCCGCGGGCTGTTCCGGCAGCAGGGCGTGGCCGGCGCGCGCGATGGTCTCCAGCGCAACCCGCGGGCCGAGTTCCCGCCGCAGGTGATCCGGCGTCGGCAAGGGCGCGATGGCGTCCTCGGCCGCGGCGACGTACAGCACCGGCACACGCTCGGCGACGCGCTGCCAACTGCGGTCGGGCGTCGCCTGCGTCGCCGCGCGCTGCATGCGCGCAACCGGCGGGTGCCAGCCGGGCAGCCAGGCGCGCGCGTCGTTCCCCCCGGCGAAATAGCCTCGGCGCAGGTGGAACAGCCGCTCCTCGTCGCTCAACGCGGGATCGAAGCTGCCGTTGATCGAGGCGCGGATCGAGGGATCGATCTCGGTGCCGACGGAGGCCGCGAGCAGGATCACCGCGCGCACCAGGTCGGGGCGGATCGCCGTCAAGGCACGCGCCACCCAATTCCCGAAGGCATGCCCTGCGACGATGACGCGCCCCGCGGCGCTGCCCCTCGCATCGGCCTCGATCGCGGCCGCGACATCGGCGGCCAGGTCGTAGAGGGTGAGCCCCTCGGCCGGCCCTTCGGACCGGCCGATGCCGCGCGGTTCCGGCCGCAGCACGCGCAGCCCCGCCGCGGCGAGGC
>JAYRQX010000474.1:0-1700 GCA_041910415.1 Acetobacteraceae bacterium
CTCGCCTGCCTGACGACCGGCGCGCTGTCCCCAGGGGCAGCGCGCCGTTCGCGTGTTCGGGCCTGTCTCCGCGCGGCGCCGGCCGGGATCCGGCCGAACCCCGTCAGCCGCCCTCCCCGCCCACATCGCTCGGCAGCCACAGCACCTGGGCGATGTCCGTCGCCCCCGTCGCCAGCATTGCCAGCCGGTCGAAGCCCAGGGCGATGCCGCTGGTCGGCGGCATGCCGTGTTCCAGCGCACGCAGAAAATCCTCGTCGCTCTCCCAGCCCTCGCCGTAGAGGCGGTGGCGTTCGGCCACGTCGTGTTCGAAGCGCGTGCGCTGCTCCGCCGCGTCGGTCAGCTCCTCGAAGGCATTGGCCAGTTCCAGCCCGCCCACGAACAGCTCGAAGCGCAGCGCGGCGCGCGGGTCGTCCGGGTCGCGCTTCGCGAGCGCGGCCTGCGGCGCGGGCCAATGCGTCAGGAAGGTTCCACATTCGCGCCCGATGCGCGGCTCCACCCTCTCCAGCAGCAGGCGGAAAAAAAGATCCTCCCAGCTCTCGCCCTCCCGCGCCGGGATGCCGATACGCGCGGAGGCCTCGGCCAGCTTCGCGAGATCGCCTTCCGTTCCCAGGATGTCGAGCCCGCCGCACCAACGTGCAAATGCCTCGGCCATGGTGAGGCGTTCGAAGGGCCGCGTGAGGTCCGTCGCCACGCCGTCATGCGCGACGGAGGCTGGGCAGGCGGCGCGAACCAGCGCCTCGGTCTCGTCCATCAGCGCGGCCATGGACAGGCCCGGCCCGTACCATTCCAGCATGGTGAATTCCGGCGCATGGCGCGGGCTCACCTCCCCGTTCCGCCAGACGCGGGCGAATTCGAAGACCGGCCCGGCGCCGGCGACCAGCAGCCGCTTGATCGCCAGTTCCGGCGAGGTCCTCAGCCACAGCGTCCGCCGCGCCCCGCGCCCGAGATGGGGTACGAATTCGCTGCGGAAGGCCTGCAGATGCACCTCCATCCCCGGCACCGGCACCCGCGCCGGCGTCTCCACCTCCCGGTAGCCGCGCCCCGTCAGGAAGGCGCGCACCGCCGCCTGCACCCGCGCCCGCCCGTCCAGGAAGGGCAGGCGCGCGGCTAGGCTTTCGGGATGCCAGGGGGGAAGCGCCATGTCCTTGCCTTCAGGGGGTGCGGGGATTAGGTCCGCCCGACCATGCCCGACGGCACGCCCCCGAGGAAGGACCGCACCCTTCGCAGCGCCCAGGCGCTGGCCGAGGCCGGGCTGATCGCGCCCCCTGGCCTGGCTGCGATCGAGGCCGTCGCCACGCGCTACGCCATCGCCGTCACGCCGGCGGTGCAGGCGTTGATCGACCCGGCCGATCCCGCCGACCCGATCGCGCGGCAGTACGTCCCCGACGCGGCCGAACTGATCGCCGCGCCCCACGAGACCGACGACCCCACCGCCGATGAGGCCTTCACGCGCGTCAAAGGCGTGGTCCACCGCTACCCCGACCGCGCGCTGCTGAAGCCGCTGCTCGCCTGCCCCGTCTATTGCCGCTTCTGCTTCCGGCGGGAAGCCGTGGGCCCCGATGGCGGGCTGCTGACCGAAGCCGAGCTCGACGCCGCGCTCGACTGGTTCGCGGCGACGCCCACGGTGCGGGAAGCCATCCTGACCGGCGGCGACCCGCTGATGCTCTCGCCCCGCCGCCTCGCACACATCGTCGGGCGCC
>JAYRQX010000475.1:0-4951 GCA_041910415.1 Acetobacteraceae bacterium
CGATGGCCGCACGCTGCTCGCCGCCGGGCTGGTCGCGGAAGCGCGCGCGGAAGCGCAGCGCACGCTGGCGGCTCTCGCGCCCTTCGCGGCGCCGATCGTGGGGCTGGAACCTTCCTGCCTGATGACGCTGCGCGACGAGT
This sequence comes from Acetobacteraceae bacterium, assembly GCA_041910415.1. Lineage (GTDB taxonomy): Bacteria > Pseudomonadota > Alphaproteobacteria > Acetobacterales > Acetobacteraceae > JAYRQX01. The sequence continues at coordinate 141 of JAYRQX010000475.1, forward strand.
TCTGTTCGCTGGTCCCGGGTGAGGCCACGCGCGCCGTCGCCGACCGCGCCTTCCTGCTCACCGAATTCCTGCACGAGCGGAAGCCGGCGCTGGCGCTGAAGCCGCTGGACGGCACCGCGCATATCCACGGCCATTGCCACCAGAAGGCTTTCGGCGCGTTCCCCGCCGCGGTCGCGACTCTCAAGAAAATCCCCGGCCTTCAGGTGAAGCCCATCGCCTCCTCCTGCTGCGGCATGGCGGGTTCCTTCGGCTACGAAGCGAAGAACCAGGAGGTCAGCAAGGCCATGGCGAATCTCTCGCTCATTCCCGCGGTGAAGGCCGCGCCGGCCGGCGACCTCATCCTCGCCGAAGGCACGTCCTGCCGCCACCAGATCGCGGACCTCGCGGGGCGGGAGGCGCTGCATCCCGTCCGCGTGCTGGACATGGCGTTGGGCTGACTATTCCGGCACCTGTTCGCCCGACCCGCCCGCCTCGGCCGGGAAGTCGCGGAATTTCGGCGGGCCGTCCTTCATCGGCAGGACGGCCTCCGCATAGTTCACATGCATCGACGGCACGAAGGGCAGGTCTGGCAGGATGCCCGCGCCCACATCCACCAGCCCCTGGAATTCCGCCATCACATGCCCGCCGCAGCGGCGGCAGAAGCGCCGCGTCGTGGCCTGCGTCCGGTTGAAGCCGGCCAGGTCCTCCGCGCCTTTCGCCACCGCCACCACATCCGGCGTCCACAGCGCATAGGCGAAGACCGGTGCGCCGGACCAGGCGCGGCAGGACCGGCAATGGCAGTAGCCCATCGCGACCGGCTCGCCGCTCACGCTGATTTGGACGGCGCCGCAGAAGCAACTGCCGTGATAGGGTGCCGCCATCCCATCCTCTCCCGACATCTGTGCCGAAGCGTGGCACCACGCCGCGCCCGGCCACAAGAGACTGATCCCATGACCACGCCCGCCGACATCATCGCCTTCTGGTTCGAAGACGACCGTACCGTCACACGAACAAAATGGTTCAGACGCGACGACGCCTTCGATGCCGAGATCCGCACGCGCTTCGGCGCGCTGACGGAACAGGCGCAGGCCGGTGTGCTGGACCATTGGGCCGAAACGCCCGACGGCGCGCTCGCGCTGCTGATCGTGCTCGACCAGTTCCCGCGCAACCTCTATCGCGGCGACCCGCGCGCCTTCGCATCGGATGAACGGGCGCGGCGCATCGCGCGGGAGGCGGTGTGCGCCCGCCAGTGGGACCGGCCGCTCTCCAACCCGGAGAAGACCTTTCTCTACCTGCCCTTCGAGCATTCGGAGGCGATGGCGGAACAGGACCTCTCCGTCGCGCTCTTCGAAGGCATGCGCGACGACCCCGCCCGCCGCGCGCCGGGCAGCAACATCGACTACGCCTGGCGCCACTGGCTGGTGATCCATCGCTTCGGGCGCTTTCCGCATCGCAATGCCGCGCTCGGGCGGGCGAACACGCCGGCCGAGGACGCCTATCTGGCCCAGCCCGGCGCCGGATTCTGATCCGCTTCCCCTGCGCGCCGCGCCTGGCGCAAATAGGGCAGCGATGCAGACTTTTTTGTTGCGGCGCACAATGGCATCGCTTATGCCGTTTCCTAAGACCTTCGTCCTAGGAAGGTCACGGGAAGGCACCAGCCGCGCGGTTCCAGCAACGGAGCCCCACCATGCGCGCGTCGTTCGCCCGCCGGCAGCTTCTCGTCTCGGCCCTGGCCGCCCCGGCCCTGCTCTCCGCCCGCGCCGCGCGCGCCGAGGAACCGGTGGATGTGGAACTCGTCCTGGCCGTGGACGTCTCCCGCTCGGTCGATGCGGTCGAGATGGAAATGCAGATGCGCGGATACGCGCAGGCCTTCCGCGACCCGCGGCTGGGCGAAGGCGTCATGGGCGGCCCGATCGGCGCCATCGCCGTCATGCTCTTCACCTGGTCCGACTGGAACATCCAGGAGGTGCTGGTCCCCTGGATGCGCATCGCCGGCGCCGCCGACGCCGCGCAATTCGCCGCCGCCGTGGAAGCGGCACCGCGCCGGACGCATCTCTACACCTCGATCTCCGGCGCCATGGATTTCGCGGCGCGGCAGTTCGGCCAGGGCTTCGAAGGCACGCGCCGCGTCATGGACATCTCCGGCGACGGGGTGAACAATTCCGGCCGCCCGGTCGCCGATGCGCGCGCCGAGGCGCTGGAGAAGGGCGTGGTGCTGAACGGGCTGGCGGTGCTGGACAACGCGCCGCCGCCCGCCGGACTGAACCTCGGCCTGCCGCCGCTCGATGACTACTACCGCGAGCAGGTGATCGGCGGCCCCGGCGCCTTCCTGATGGTGGCCGAGGGGTTCGCGGCCTTCGAGACCGCGGTACGCCGCAAGATCATCCGCGAAATCGCGGCGGCGCCGGTGCCGGGGCCGCTGGTGGAACGCGCGTTCGGATAGAACCGGCAAGCGGGCGTCGGGCGAAATCGAAGGATAACGAAACGTTTCATACCCGTCCGTGCCTGTGCCCCCCATGCTCCGCCACATCTTCGGTTGGGAGGACACGATGGACTATGGGCTCGGCCATCAGGTCATTCTCTTCGATCCGCGCCTCAACACGCCCCAAGCCGACGTCATCGGGCCCCCGAGCGAGGAGGTCTGGTGGCTTGGCATGACGCTGCTGCCGCCAAAGAGTCGCTTCAGCGTCCGCGTAGATCCCAAGAAGGACACCGTGGCGGACCTGTTCGGCATGGTGAGCGCCTATTGCGCCGTTATGGCAATTGCCGGCGTCCGCACCTGCGACGCCTTGCACATCATGGCCCACGGGCTGCCCGGCTACGTCCAGATCGGCAAGGATGGGCTGACGACGCAGAACGCGAATGTGCTGGTCAAGCTCAAGGACCGCTTCCGCTACATCGTCTTCCACAGTTGCCTCGTCGCCAAGCCGCCGCCGAATGCCGAACCTTTCATGGCGGTGAACACGGTGAGCGGCTCGGCCTTCGCGCGCAAGGCGGCCAGCATCACCGGTGCCGGCATTGTCGCCGCCCGGCAGGTGCAGATCTATTCGGTCACGAAGAACGCGCTGGATGCGCGTACGGGATTCATCCACTGGGGCAATTGGGAAGGGCCGGTCGATCTCTACCAGAAGGACCTGCCGGTGCAGACCTTCAATGGCGTACTCGACCCGACCTTCGATCTGCAGAAGCTGATCTTCCCGGCCTCGAAGCGCTGACGTCAGGCCGCGCCACGCACGGTCTGCACGGGGTCGAGCCGCGCCGCGCGGCGCGCGGGGATCAGCGCCGCGACGCCGGCGGAGGCCACCGCGAAGAATCCCGCGATGAGATAGATCCGCCAGTCGCGGGCCAGCATGAAGCGGTCCTGCCCGGCCGGCGTGTCCACATTGAAGCGGACCTGCGCGAGCGCCTCGATCATCGCCGCACCCAGCAGCGCGCCGAGCAGCGCGCCCAGCAGACCCGCGACGATGCCCTGGAACAGGAACATCAGCTGGATGTCGCGTTCCGTGAATCCCAGCGATTTCAGGATGGCGATGTCGCGCGTCTTCTCGAACACCACGGTCGAGATGATGTTGAAGATGCCGAAGGAGGCGACGAGCAGGATCGCGCCCGTCACCGAATACATGATCGCATTCTGGATCACGAAGACGGTGAGGAAATTCGCGTTCTGCTCCTCCCAGCTCTCCGTCCGGTCGCCGAAGCGGCGCTCGATCTCGCGCGCCAGCGGTTCGGCCCGCGTCGCATCGTTGAGCCGGATCAGGATCTGGTTCACCACATTCTGCCGGTCCTGCAGCACCTGATTGACCGTCAGCAGCGAATAGGCCGTCTGCTGGTCCAGCGTGATGATCCCCGTGCGGAATATGCCGACCACCTTCATCTGCAGGGATACCCCGCGCGGGGAGACGGCGACGATCGTGTCGCCCAGTTCGACGCCGAGCCGCTGCGCAAGCCCGATGCCGATGATCAGCCCGTTCGCCGTCCGCCTGAGATCCTCGAGCGAGCCGGAGACCAGGTCCTTCTCCAGGTTCGAGACGCGGCGGTAGCGCGCCGGATCGATGCCGATGATGGAGGTCGAGACGTCGCGGGAGCCGTAGCGAAGCAGCGCCTGGCCGGTCAGCACGGGTGCCGCGGCGACACCGGGCATCGCTTCCAGCATGCTGAGCTTGTCGCCGGCGGCGCGGATGCCCCGGATGCGGTCCTGCGGCTTCACGCCTTCCAGCGACACGGCGCCTTCGGGATAGGCGATCCGCACGGCCTGAAGCGGCGGGGTGCGGACCTCGTCCTTGATCGTGATGTGCGGCGCGACATCGATGATCTGGGCGATGAAATAGGTCTGGAAGCCCCGCATCAGGGCCGCGATCGCCACGAAGAAGGCGACGCCGAGCGCCACGCCCAGTACCGAGACGAGCGTCTGCCGCCGCCGCCTGGCCAGCATGCCCCGCGCGAGTTCGAACAGCAGCCGCATGTTTATTCTGCCCTCAAACGCCGGGCGCGCGCTCCGCGCGCTTGGCTTGCGCGCCTTGCACTGGTGCATTGGCGACGACAGGTGGTCTTGGCGCGGTCGCGCTGTGCGCTCCCAGCCCGCGCACCAGCGCGGGCTGAAGGGCCTTGTGCCGTCGGGCAGCGGGCGCCCTCACTCCCGCACACGCACGCTTCCCCCGTCCGCAAGGCCCGCCGGCGGGGCCAGGACCACCACATCCCCCGCGGCGAGGCCGCTTCGGATTTCCGTCAGCCGCGGCCCCTGGATGCCGGTCACCACGGGGCGCCGGCGCACGACGCCATCCTGCACGACGAAGACATGCCCGTCCCGTACCGCCGCGCCGGGCACCAGCACC
>JAYRQX010000476.1:0-1512 GCA_041910415.1 Acetobacteraceae bacterium
AGGAATGGACCCAGTGGGTCGCGATCGCGGTGGAAGCAGCCGCCGTGCTCGTCATTGCCCTCGCGGCCATCGAGGCCGTCTGGCGCATCATCTCCGTCACCGCGACGCATCCGCCCATGCCCGATGCGGTGAAGGAGGGCGTTCGTCTCCGCTTCGCGCGCTGGCTGGCGGTCGCGCTGGAATTCACGCTCGCCGCCGACATCCTGCGCACGGCCATCGCGCCGAGCTGGGAGGATATCGGCAAGCTCGCCGCCATCGCCGCGCTGCGCACGCTGCTGAACTTCTTTCTCCAGCGCGAGATCGAGACGGCGTCGCGGCATGGCGAGCAGGCGAAGGAGGCCGGGCTGCCGCATGCGCCGTCCTGATCAGCGGCGCTTGCTCCCCCGCAGGTCGATGATCCCCGGCGCCTGCCGCGGATCCTGGTCCCGCCCGAAGATCGCGTGTTTCTGGATCTTCTGCGTCGCCGTCGTCGGCAGGCTGTCCACGATCAGCACCCAGCCCGGCGCCTTGTAGTAGGCGAGCTGCGCGCGACAGTGTTCGAAGGCCGCCGCCGCCAGCGCCCCGACCGGCATCGGGCGCGCGGGCACGATGCAGGCCAGCACCTCCTCCTCGCGCATCTCGTCCGGCACGGCCATCACCGCCGCCTGCGCCACATCCGGGTGGGTCAGCAGCACGGCTTCCACCTCGGCCGCCGCGATGTTCTCCCCCGAACGCCGGATGATGTTCTTCCGCCGGTCCACGAAATGCAGCATCCCCTCCGCATCGCGCCGCACCACATCGCCGGTGTGGAACCAGCCGCCCCGCCAGGCGGCCTCGGTCGCCGCCGCGTCGTCCAGGTAGCCCGAGAAGAAGTGTTGACGCGGCGTCGCGGCGGAGTGACGGATCAGCATCTCGCCGGATGTGCCGTCGGGCACGTCGCGCCCGGCTTCGTCCACGACCCGGACCTCGACATCGGGGATCGCGCGGCCGAAGGCGCGGGTGCCGGTCTGGCGGGGTTCCTCGCTCGCGATCAGCACGCGCACCATCTCGGTCATGCCCCAGAGCTCGACCATGGGGAATCCGAAGCGCGCCTCGAAGGCGGCATGCAGTTGCGGCTCGATCCCGGCGCCGAGACCCATGCGCACGCCATGCGCGCGATCCTGCGCCCCGGGCGGCTGCGCCATCAGCATGGCCGCGATGACACCGAGATAATGCACGATCGTCGCGCCATGCTCGGCGATGTCGCGCCACCAGCGCTGGGGATGGAAGCGTTCGGGCTGCACCTGGCAGTTCCCGGTCAGCACCGCGCCCATCAGCGACAGCACGCCCGCATTCACGTGATAGAGCGGCAGGGGGTTGTAGATCCGCTCCTCGCCCGGCCGCAGCGTCGCGATGCCGCCGAGCGCCGCGTAGCGGGCACCCGACGCCACCTCGTAGCCATGCGAGAGCACGCAGCCCTTGGGCCTTCCCGTGGTGCCCGATGTGTAGAGGATGCAGGCGGGGGTCGCCTCCGTGACGGCCGCCTCCGCCGCC
>JAYRQX010000477.1:0-18875 GCA_041910415.1 Acetobacteraceae bacterium
CTATCCCGCCGGCGGCGGCATGGATATCACCGGCCGCGTCGCGCAGCGCTTCTTCGAACGCATCACGCAGGAGCGGTCCTTCGTCAACAACCGCACCGGCGGCGCGGGGCTGGTGGGCCATACCTGGCTCGCGACCCAGGCGCCGGGCGATGGGCATGCGGTCGGCATCGTCGCGAATCTCCTCTTCTCCGATGCCCGCCGGTCCCAGGGCCGCTGGAAGTGGGAAGACCTGGACGCGATCGCCGCGCTGAACGCCGAACCGCTGAACCTGGTGGTGAACGCGGACGGCCCCTTCAAGGACAGCGGCTTCCGCGGTGTGGTCGAAGCGGCGCGCGCGCGCCCGAACACGGTGCGCTTCACCGTGGTGCCCGGCGGCTACTATGAATGGATGATCGACCAGATCGAGCAGGCCTCCGGCGCGCGCTTCCTGAAGGTGCCGTTCCAGGGCGGGGGCCCCGGCATCACCGCGCTGCTCGGCAACAACGTGGACATCGGCCTCGGCTTCTATGCCGAGATCCGCGCGCATGTGCAGGCGAATCGCCTGGTGCCGGTGGCGGTGAGCGCGCGCGGCCGCTCGCCCTTCCTGCCCGATGCCCCGACGGTGAACGAGGTGCTGAACGTGCGGGACATCAACTGGGGCGTGGCGCGCTGGATCGCCGTGCCGAAGGCGGTGCCCGCGCCGCGCAAGGCGTGGATCGCCGCCGCCTTCCTGGAAGCAACGCGCGACCCGGAACTGATCGAGGAGTTCCGCAACCTCGGCGCGCTGCCGGACCCGGCGCTCGACACGCCCGCGAAGGTGCAGGCCTGGGTCGCGGGCATGGCGCGGGAGGAAGAGGAATTCCTCGTCCGCACCGGGCGGCTGCAGAGGGCGGGCTGAGATGCCCGACATCCTCGGCTGGCGCCGTACCTTCGGCGTGGTGACGCCCTCCACGAATACCGTGGTGCAGCCGGAATACGACGACATGCGCCCGCCTGGGGTGACGAACCACATCGGGCGCATGCACATCCCGAACGACCCCGTGCAGAGCGACGACGATTTCGCGGAACTCATCCGCCGCATCGACGTGGCGCTGGAAGGCGCGCTGGAACGCGTGCTGACGGCGGAGCCCGACCACATCATCCTCGGCATCTCGGCCGAGAGCGTGTGGAATGGCGGCATGGCGGCCGCGCGCGCGATCCAGAAGCGCGTGGACGCGATGACCGGCGGCAAGCCCTTCACGCAGGCGGCCGACGCGCTGCCGGCGGCGCTGGACGCGTTGGGCGTGCGCGGCAGGATCGGGCTGATCACGCCCTACTTCCCCGTGGCCGACGGGCATCTGCGCGCCTATCTGCGCGAGATCGGCTGCGAGGTCGTCGCCGCCAAGCATCTCTCGCGTCCCGGTCCCGTGGCGATCGGCATGACGACGCTCGATGCGCTGCGCGACGCGGTGGCGGAGGTGAACACGAGGGAGGTCGGCGCCATCGTGCAGTTCGGCGCCAACCTGCCCTTCGGTGCGCTGGCCGCGACGGCGGAGGCCTGGATCGGCAAGCCCGTGATCGCGATCAACACCGCGACCTACTGGCACGCGCTGCGCACCACCGGCATCAGGGACCAGAGGCGCGGCTTCGGGCGGCTGATGTCGGATCACTGAGGGGGGATGGCGGGCGTGACGCATGAGGACAGGCTGAAGGCACTCGGCGTCATCCTGCCGCCGGCCTTCCGGGACGAGGCCAACCGCGTGCGCGCGCTGCGCTCCGGCATCCATATCCACATGAGCGGCCACGGGCCGCTGGGCGCGGGCAACGTGCCCATGGTGGTGGGCAAGCTGGGGCGGGAACTGACCATCCCGCAGGGCTATGACGCCGCGCGGCTGACCGGGCTCTGCTGCCTTTCGACGCTGCGCACCTATCTCGGCACGCTCGATCCGGTGGTGCGCGTGGTGAAGGTGACGGGCTTCATCAACTGCGCGCCGGGCTTCAACACGCCATCCGAGGTGCTGCACGGCTTCTCCGACCTGATGGTCGAGGTTTTCTCGGAGTCGGGACGACATACGCGGAGCGCCATCGGCGTGGCGGAGCTCTACGCCGACATGCCGATCGAGGTGGATGCGCTGTTCGAGGTGGCGGGATGTGCGCGCCGGGCATCGAGGAAGTCGAACGCCGGCTCGCCGAGGTGAAGGCGAAGCGCGGCTACCTGCTGCCGCATCACGGGCTGCTGGCCATCGCGGCGCCGCGGCTGCTGGCGGGCTATGACGCGGCCTACACGGCGCTGACGCTTGAGCCGCGGACGATGGAGGAACGGCCGAAGGAGTTCGTCTGGCTGGCGGTCCTGACGTCCTGCGATGAAGGCATCGCGACGCATCACATCAGGAAATTCCGCGATGCGGGCGGGACGGATGCGGAGATCGAGCTGGCGGTGCGGCTTTCCGCCTTCGCGGAAGGCGCGGGGCGTTACGAGTTCGCCGCGGCCAAGTGGCAGCGGCATCTGCCGCGGTATGACCGGGAACGTGCCTACCGCGCGGCGCTGTCGGCGCTGGTCGCGGGCAGCGGGGTGGATGAAGGGCTGGTGGAGGTGACCATGGCGGCGGTGCACACGACGCGCCGCGCCTGGTGGGAATTGTCCGTTCATATCCGCGGCGCCTATGCGCGCGGGGTGCCGGAGATGGAACTCGCGGAAGGGCTCTCCTATGCGATGTTCCCGGGCTCCATCCCGAACTTCGTCGATGCCTGCGGCGTCTGGCAGACCATGATCGCCAAGGGCGAGGTGCCGGCCTCCGACGTGTTCCGCCTCTGGGGTGCAGCGGCGGCGGAGCAGGGCGGCTTCGATGGAGCGGGCACGCCGTGACGATGATCGTGCCGCCCGCCATGCGCTGGGCCGTCGAGCAATCCGGCTATGCGCCGGCGATGCGCGCGGGTGGCTTTCTGTTCGTCGCCGGGCAGGTCGGGCGCGAGGGACCGCAGGCTGTCGTCGCCGATCCCGAGGCGCAGTTCACCAAGGCCTGGGAGAATGTGCGCCTGGTGATCGAGGAAGCCGGCGGCACGCTGCGCGACATCGTGGATGTCGTCACCTACCATGTCGGCCTGCGCGAGCATCTCGCGCTCTACAAGACCGTGCGCGACCGATTCATGCGCGGCCACACGCCGCCCTGGACTGCGATCGGCGTCAGCGAACTGACCCGGCCGGGGCTGATCCTGGAGATCAAGGTGACGGCCTGGCTCGGCGGATCAGCCTGACGCGTTCCGTTGCGCGAGGCGCAGGCCGCAGATGTAGCCGAAGGTCATGTTGGGACCGATGGTCGTGCCGGTGCCGACGCCGCGCGTGCCGATCGGGTTCGCCATGGCGACGCCCACGCAGAACAGGCCGGGGATGACGCTGCCATCCTCGCGCAGCACCTCTGTCCATTCATTGGTGCGCGGGCCACCCTTGGTCGCCAGGATGGAGCGGTTGAAGGGGAGCGCGAGGAAGGGCGGTTGCGTGATCGCGTCCAGCCCCGCGCGCCGGCGCTTGTCGCCGGCAGCGGCCGCGTCGCGCTTCGCGGGACGTCCGAAATCCATATCGTTCTGCGCAGCGGCAGCCGCGTTGAAACGGGCGACGCTGTCGGCCAGCGCCTCCGCCGGCACGCCGATCTGGCGTGCGAGCGTCGCGATGTCGACCGCCCGGCGCATCCAGCCGGGATCGACCTTCGCGCCCCAGCGAACAGGCGGCACTTGCCCGAGCATCCGCGCATCGGTGATCACCCAGGCGGGCAGGTGCAGGGGTTCACCCGTTGTCGGATCGCGCGCGTCCAGCACCTCGCCGATGTTGAAGCGGAGCTCGTTGACGAAGCGGCGGCCGTCGCGGTTCACCAGCATGGCGTTGCGCTCGGTGTGGAAGGGCACGGGCATGGCGAGCACGCGGCCCTGGTAACGCGTCGGGACCGACGGCGTCAGCGTCGCCTGGTCCATATGCGCCAGCACCGCGCCGGCGGCCTGCGCCATGCGGTGGCCGTCGCCCTCGTTGCTGGTCGGGCTGCCCAGGAGATCCACGGGTCCCGGGAAATGCGCGGCGCGCAGCGCGTCGTCCCACTCGAAGCCGCCGGTCGCGATGACGACGCCGCGACGGGCGGCGATGCGGGGGCGCCTGCCGTTCTGCTCGATCACCGCGCCTGTCACGGCACCGCTGGAATCCTGTGTCAGCGTCACGGCCCGCGCGTTCAGTTCGATGCGGCAGCCGAGATCGAGGCAGCCGCGCAGGAGGCCGACGATCAGGGCCGTGCCCTTGCCGCGTGTGTTGGTCAGGATGCGCCAGACAAGCCTCGGCAGCAGCGAGAACGCCGTGCGGTAGGGATGGTGATAGAGGTCGGTCTCGACCGCCTCGTGATAGGTGAAGAGCTCCGGGATCGTGGAGCCCCGGATACGGCGTGCGAAACGCCCGGCCCGCCAGCGGCTGAGCGGCAATGGCGAGAGCATCCGTCCGCGCGCCTTCGCACCCGGCAGATCGCGCAGCGGGTCCGGCTCCGGCGTCAGGCGGAAGCGCAGCGGGGTTCCTTGTTCGACGAAGCGCAGCATGGCGGGGGATTCCGCAACCAGGTGCTGCCACAGCGCGTCCTCCGTCTCCGCCCATCCCTCGGGCGCGGCGGCGCGGATGTAGGTCAGCGCCTCCTCCGCGCTGTCCGCGATCCCCGCCGCGGCCGCGTGGTGGTTCGCCGGAATCCAGGTGCCGGCGCCGGACATGGCGCTGGTGCCGCCCAGCACCTCCGTCTTCTCCAGCACGATCACCGACAGGCCGCGAGAGGCCGCGGTCAGCGCGGCCGTCAGCCCGGCGCAGCCCGAGCCGAGCACGAGCACGTCGCAGGCCTCGTCAGTCATTCGGCGGCATCGTCCCTCTCCGCCCGCGCCTGGCGCAGGTTGCGGCGGATCCCGGTCAGCACCAGGTCGGTCGTTGCGAGCTGTTCGGCGGTCACGCCGTTCAACACCGCGGCATCCAGCCGGCGCCCGACTTCCACCAGCTGCGCCAGCACGGCGTGCCCCTTGGGCGTGATGAGGATGCGGTTCACGCGCCGATCCTGCGCGTCCGCAGCCCGCTTGACCAGCCTGGCGGCTTCCAGCCGGTCCACCATCGTGCCCACTGCGACCTTGCCGAGTCCGAGCAGACGCGCGAGCGCGGCCTGGGCCATGCCGCCCTCTCCGCCGCGCGAAAGCTGCGCGAGCGTCCACCACTGCGCGCGCGTGACACCATGCGGCCGCATCGCCTGGTCGAAGAGGATCTGCCTGAGGCGCGAGACGTCGTGGATCAGGAATCCGATCCGGAATTCGCTCTCGCGGGCCTGCGCCGGCCGCGGGCGGCGTTTCGCCGCAGTCACGATCGCGTCTCCCTCTCGGCTGCCCTTGCGTGGATGATGGTGCGCATGCTTACCATATACCAGCGAATAAAAAACGGGAGGACGGCCGATGCTCGACCGGCCGCGCACGGTCTTCTCCGAAGACCATGAGATCTTTCGCCAGTCGGTCCGGCGCTTCGTCGAGGCGGAGCTGGTACCCCATCACACCGCGTGGGAAGAGGCCGGCATCGTGCCGCGCGAGGCCTGGCGCCGTGCGGGGGAGGCCGGGCTGCTCTGCTGCGACATCCCCGAAGCCTATGGCGGACCGGGCGGCGATTTCGGGCATTGCGCGGTGGTGACGGAGGAGATCGCGCGCGCGAATCTCAGCGGCCCCGGCTTCGTCGTGCATTCCGACATGGTCGCGACCTATGTCGCGAAGTTCGGGTCCGAGGCGCAGAAGAAGGCCTGGCTTCCCGGCATGGTGGACGGCACGCGCATCGCCGCGATCGCCATGACGGAACCGGATGCGGGCAGCGACCTCAAGGGCATGCGGATGCGCGCCGATCGCGTCGGCGACGACTACGTCATCACGGGGCAGAAGACCTACATCTCCAACGGCCAGAACGCGCATATCGCGATCGTTGCCTGCAAGACCGACCCTTCGGCCGGTGCGCATGGCATCAGCCTGATCGCGGTGGAGACGGACCGGCCCGGCTTCCGGCCCGGGCGGAACCTCAAGAAGCTCGGCATGCACGCGCAGGACACGTCGGAGCTGTTTTTTGAGAGTGTGCGCGTCCCGGTGACGAATCGCCTGGGCGCCGAGGGCCAGGGCTTCGGCATGCTGATGACGAACCTCGCGCGCGAGCGGCTGGTGCAGGCGGTGCGCGGCACGGTGATCGCCGAGCAGGTGATCCGCTGGACCGTGCAGCATACGCGCGAACGCAAGGCTTTTGGACGCACGATCGGCGACTTCCAGAACACGCGCTTCGTCATCGCGGAACTGGCGACGAAGGTGGCCGCGGCGCGGGCGCTGACGGACCGGCTGATCGCGCTGCAGTTGGACGGCACGCTCGACCCGATCGAGGCGGGGATGGCGAAGCTCTTCGTCACCGACCTGCAGTGGGAAGCCTGCGACCGCTGCCTGCAATTGTTCGGTGGCGCCGGCTACATGACGGAATACCCGATCGCGCGCGCCTGGGCGGATTCGCGCGTCACCCGCATCGCCGGCGGCGCGGCCGAGGTGATGAAGGACATCATCGGCCGTCGCGTCTTCAGCGACGTCAAATAGGGAAGGACACCAGCGCCCATGAGCGAGCGCACATTGCGTGGCAAGGTCGCGATCGCCGGGATAGGCGAGACGAAATACTACAAGCACGGGCAATCGCCGGATGCCGAGTTCAAGCTCGCGTTGCAGGCGGTGCTGGCCGCCTGCGAGGATGCAGGCGTCGATCCGCGCGAGGTGGATGGCTTCGCGAGCTATGGCAACGACCGGTCCGAGGCGACGCGGCTGGCCGCGGCGCTCGGGATCAAGGAGCTGCGCTTCTCCAACATGCATTGGGGCGGCGGCGGCGGCGGCGTCGCGGCGGCGGTCGCCAATGCCGGGGCCGCGGTGCAGTCCGGCATGGCGAATTGCGTCATTGCCTTTCGCTCGCTCGCGCAGGGCCAGTTCGCACGCTATGGCCGCGGCGCAGCGGTGGCCGCGGCGGCGGGGGATGATGCGTTCAGCTTTCCCTATGGCCTGATGTCGCCGGCGCAGCGCTTCGCCATGAAGATCACGCGCTTCATGCACGACCACGGCATCCGGCACGAGGCGCTGCGCGCCATCGCCATGGCATCCTACCACCACGCACAGACCAATCCGCGCGCGGTGATGTACGGGCGGCCGCTGAGCGAGGAAAAATACGAGGCCTCGCGCTGGATCGTGGAGCCGTTCCACCGCCTCTTCGACTGCTGCCAGGAGAATGACGGCGCCGGCGCGGTTCTGGTGGTGCCCGCCGATCGCGCGAAGGACATGAAGCAGAAGCCGACCTATCTGCTCGGCGCCGCGCAAGGCGGGCACCATCGCAGTGCCGCGCCGGTCCACAACGCACCGCAATATGCGTCGGCGCATTTCCCGACCGTTGCCGCGAACATGTGGGAGATGGCGAAGCTCGGCCCGAAGGATGTGGACGTGGTTCAGGCCTACGAGAACTTCACGGGCGGCGTGCTGCTGAGCCTGGTCGAACATGGTTTCGTGAAGCCGGACGAAGCCAACGACGTGCTGAAGCTCGAGAACCTGCTCGCGCCAAGGGGAAAAATGCCGATGAACACGAGCGGCGGGAACCTGGCGGAGTGCTACATGCACGGGCTCGAGATGGTGAACGAGGCGGTGCGCCAACTGCGCGGCACCGCCTGCAACCAGGTCAAGGACGCGAAGGTGGTGGCGGTGCTGGGCGGGCCGATGGTGACGCCCGTCAGCAGCCTGGTGATCGGCGCGGAGGACACGCTGTGAGCGAGACGAAGACCCCGCGCGCCCCTGGCACGACAACGCGCGCCCTGCCCGATGGCCTGCCTGCGCCGGCGCAGGAACCCGTGGCGAAGCCTTATTGGGATGGCACGCGCACGGCCAGGCTGGTGATCCAGAAGTGCCGCGGCTGCGGCAAGTATCAGTGGGGTCCCGAGTGGATCTGCCATCGCTGCCATTCCTTCGATCTGGGGTGGGAAGACGTGGCGCCACGAGGGCGAATTTATTCGTGGCAGCGGCCGCATCATCCCGTGCACGGCGCGCTGGGCGGCCATACGCCCTACACCATCGTGCTGGTCGAGCTGCCGCATGCCGACAACGTGCGCATGGTCGGCAACCTGCTCTGCGCGCCGGACGCGCCCGTGGCGATCGGCGCCGAGGTCGAGGCGGTGTTCGAGCCGCATGACGAGGCCGATCCGCCCTATACCCTCGTGCAGTGGAAGACGAAGGGCTGAGACCATGGCGATCGACCATGCAAGGCTGAAGAGCCGTCCGTTCAAGGACGTCGAGCAGGCCTATTCCTTCAAGGACACGATCCTCTACGCGCTGGGCCTCGGCCTCGGCCAGGATCCGATGGACCCGAAGCAGCTCAGGCACACCTATGAGGAAGGGCTGGTTGCGTTGCCTTCGATGAATGTGGTGCTGGCGGGGCCGGGCTTCTGGGTGAAGGAACCGGACACGGGCGTCGACTGGCCGAAGGTGCTGCATGGCGAGCAGGGGCTGACGATCCACAGGCCGCTGCCGCCGGAAGGCCGCGTCGTCAGCCGGCTGCGCATCGACGACATCATCGACAAGGGGGCAGGCAAGGGCGCGCTGATGTACACGACGCGCGAGTTGCGCGATGCGGCGAGCGGCGCGCTCTACAGCACCATCACCAGCACGTCGTTCCTGCGCGGCGATGGCGGCTTCGGCGGGCCGACGGGGCCGGTGCGGCAGCCGCATCCGGTGCCGGACGGCACGCCGGACGCGCAGTTCGACTGGACGCTCGGGCGGCATGCGGCGCTGCTCTATCGGCTGAACGGGGATTTCAACCCGGTGCATGCCGATCCGAAGGTCGCGGCCAAGGGCGGCTTCGCGCAGCCGATCCTGCATGGGCTCGCCTCTTACGGCGTCGCGGCCTGGTCGGTGGGGCAGATGCTCTGCGGCGGTGAGGCGGAACGCATCCGGCGCTTCGATCTGCGCTTCACCTCGCCGGTCTATCCGGGGGAGACGCTGCGGACGGAGGTGTGGAAGCAGGGGCCGGGCGTCGCGGCCTTCCGCGTGCGCGTGCCGGCGCGCGACGTGATCGCGCTGAACAACGGCCGCGTCGAGTTCGTCGCATGACGGCCGACGCGCTCATCGTCAGCGGTGAGCGCAACGTCACGCGCGCGGCCATGATGGCGCGCGTGCGGCGCGCGGCATCGGGCTTCGCGGCAGAAGGCGTGGGGCCGGGCGATTGCGTCGCGCTGCTGCTGCGTAACGACTTCGCCTTCCTGGAAGCCAGCCTCGCGGCGACGATGCTCGGGGGCTATGCGGTGCCGGTCAACTGGCACTGGAAGCCCGACGAGGTCGCCTATCTTCTGCGCGATTGCGATGCGAAGGTCGTGGTGGCGCATGAGGATCTGCTGCCGCTGCTGGCCGAGGCGCCGCCCGGCATTCTGGTCGTTGTCGTCCCGACACCGCCGGAGATCGCGGCGGCCTACCATATCCCCCCCGTGGCGCCGGCGGCCGTCGGGCGGCCCTGGGAAACGTGGCTTGCGGCGCAGCGGGAATGGAATGGCGCGCCGCAGCCGCCGCGGGAGAGCATGATCTACACCTCCGGCACCACGGGGCGGCCGAAGGGCGTGCGGCGTCAGCCACCGACGCCGGAGCAGGTGGCGGGCACGGCGCGCAACCGCGCGGAACTCTACGGGCTGAAGCCCGGCATCCGCGCGCTGGTGCCGGGGCCGCTCTATCATTCCGCGCCCAACGGCTTCGGATTGCGCGGCGCGCAGCTGGCGGAGCTGCTGGTGCTGATGCCGCGCTTCGACCCGGAAGCCATGCTCGCCTTGATCGAGACGCACCGCATCGACACCGTCTTCATCGTGCCGACGATGATGGTGCGCATGCTGCGCCTGCCGGAGGCGGTGCGGCGGCGCTACGACCTCTCCTCGCTGCGCCATGTCGTGCATGCGGCGGCGCCCTGCCCGATGGCGGTCAAGCGGGCGATGATCGAGTGGTGGGGGCCGATCATCCATGAATTCTACGGGGCGACCGACCTTGGCGCGCCGACGGCCTGCGACAGCGCGGAATGGCTGGCGAAGCCCGGCACGGTGGGCAGGCTGACCGAAGGCGCTGTGCTGAAGATCCTGGACGATGACGGCCGCGAATGCCCACCCTACGTCCCCGGTGAGATCTTTGCGCATGTCGCGTATCTGCCGGATTTCACCTATCACAAGCGCGACACGGAACGCGCGAAGGTGGAGCGCGACGGGCTGATCACGGTCGGCGATGTCGGCTACCTGGACGAGGACGGCTACCTGTTCCTCTGCGACCGCAAGCGCGACATGGTGATCTCGGGTGGCGTGAACATCTATCCCGCCGAGATCGAGGCGGCGATGATCGACGTCGACGGCGTGATCGACTGCGCCGTCTTCGGCATCCCCGACGAGGAGTACGGCGAATCGCTCTGCGCCGTGATGCAGGTGCACCCCGGCGTGACCGAGGCCGCCGTGCGGGACGCGCTGAAGGACAGGATTGCGAATTTCAAGGTGCCGCGCGTCATCGAATTCCGCGAGGAGCTGCCGCGCGACGATTCCGGCAAGCTGCTGAAGCGCAAGCTGCGCGATCCCTACTGGCAGGGGGTCGGTCGCAGCATATGATGCGAGGGAGGACAGGGTGTTGACGATCGGTCGCCGCGCGCTGCTGGGCGCGCCTCTCGCCGGCCTGGCCCTGCCGCACGGCGCGGGCGCGCAAGCGGCGTTCCCCGGGACGCGGCCCGTCAGCCTCGTCATTCCCTATGCACCGGGCGGCATCCCGGATGTCTTCGGCAATGCGATCAATCAGGGGCTGTCGGAGCGCCTCGGCGGCACCTTCGTCATGGACCACAAGCCGGGTGCGAGCACGACGCTCGGCGCGCGGCAGGTCGCGCGGGCACGGCCGGATGGCTACACGCTGCTCTTCGCGGGGCTCGGCACCTTCACGCTGACGCCGCTGGTGCTGCGCAATGCCGGCTATGATTCGCTGACCGACTTCACGCCGATCGGCATGACGGGCAGCGCGCTCTATCTGTTCGTCGCGCATCCGCGGTGGGAGAGCCTGGCGGCGATCATCGATGCCGCCCGGCGGCGACCGGGCGAGATCACCTATGCGAGCTGGGGCGTGGGCTCCTCGGCGCATCTCGGCACGGTGGACCTGGCGCGGCGAGCGCGTGTCGAGATGACGCATGTTCCCTACAACGGCACGGCGGCGGCGCTGACAGACATCTCCACGGGGCGCGTGGATTTCATGATCAGCACGCTGGCCCCGGCGCGACCGCATCTGGACGGCAACCGTCTGCGCGCCATCGGTGTCTGCACGCCGCGGCGCTACCGGCTGCTGCCGGACGTGCCGACCGTCGCCGAGCAAGGGCATGACGGCTACACGGTGAACAACTGGACCGCGCTGGTGGGCCCCGCCGGGCTGCCGGCGGAGATCGCCGCCGCGTTGGAACGCGCGCTGGCGGAGACCTTCTCGAATCCCGCGCTTCTCGCGCGGCTGGAGCCGCTCGGGATCACGGAGACGCCCACCGGCGCGCAGGCGCTGCGGGAGGCGATGCCGCGCGAATTGGCGCTGAACCGGGAGCTGATCGCCCGTGCCGGAATCACGCCGGAGTAGCGGCGCGGGCGGTTGTCGCCGCGCGGCGCTCCGCCCATAGTCCGGCCGCTTCCGACCGAGGATCTTTCCGAGCATGACGGCCGCTTCCACCCTCCCCCTCGATGGCATCCTCGTCGTCGAGCTCGGCCACAGCGTGGCGGCACCCTATGCGGCGCTGGTGCTGGCCGAACTCGGCGCCGAGGTCGTGAAGGTGGAGAAGCCTGGCCATGGCGACGATGCGCGCCGCTGGGGTCCTCCGTTCCACGAAGGCGTCTCGGCCGTCTTCAAGGCACTGAACCGGAACAAGCGATCGATCGTCGCGGATCTGCGCGACGCGGAGGACATTGCCACGCTGAAGGCGCTGATCGGGCGCGCGGATGTGGTGATCCAGAACCTGCGTCCCGGCCAGGTGAACGAACTCGGCCTGGGCCCCGCCGCGATGTGCGCGGCCAATCCGAAGCTTGTGTACGCCACCATCGGCGCCTTCGGCGCGGCCGGGCCGCTGCAGGACGAACCCGGCTACGATCCGCTGATGCAGGCCTTCGGCGGCATGATGAGCGTGACGGGCGAGAATGGCCGCCCGCCCGTGCGCGTCGGCACCTCCCCGATCGACATGGGCGCGGGCATGTGGGTGGTGACCGGTGTGCTGTCGGCGCTGTTGAAGCGCGCGACGACGGGCAAGGGGGGCGAGGTCGTGACCTCGCTCTACGAGACCGCGCTCGGCTGGATGCTCTATCACGTCGCGTCCCAGGCGGTGACGGGCGAGGAGCCGGGGCGCTGGGGGTCGGGTGCCGCGATGATCGTGCCCTACCAGGCCTTCCCGACGGCCGATGGTGACCTCGTCGTCGGCGCCGGCAACGACAACCTCTATCGCCGCACCTGCGAGGCGATCGGCCTGCCGGAACTGATCACCGATCCGCGCTTCGTCACCAATGCGGACCGCGTGAAGAACCGCTCGGCGATGCTGGCGATCCTGTCGGAGCGGCTGCGCACCAAGACGCGCGCGGAATGGGCCGCGCTGCTGGGTGCCGCCGGCGTGCCGACCGCGCCGGTACAGGGCATGGGCGAACTGGCAGCGCATCCGCAAACCCTGGCGCTCGGCATCCTGCGGGGCGAGGGCGTGCCGCACGGCGTGCGCACCATCGGCCTGCCGCTGACCTTCGACGGCGCGCGCCCGGACCGCGACGCGGCGGCGCCGGCGTTGGGCGAGGGCAATCCGGACTACATGGGCAAGCCCGCCCCACGGGGCTGAGGAGGATCGCCATGGCCATCGGGCCGCTGGAGACACCGACACTCCCGAAAGGCATCCGATCGCGCTTCGTGGATGGCGTGAACGGCATGCGGTCGCATGTGCTGGAAGCCGGCGATCCGTCGAAACCATGCATCCTGCTGCTGCACGGGTTTCCGGAGTTGCGTACTCCTGGCGCAAGGTGATGGTGCCGCTGGCCGAGGCCGGCTATTTCGTCGTGGCCCCGGACCAGCGCGGCTATGGCCGCACGACCGGCTGGACGGACGGCTACGACATCGACCTGCGCGAATTCCGCCTGTTCAACCTGGTGCGCGACCAGATGGCGCTGCTCTCGGCGTATGGGCGGACATATGTGGATGCGGTGTTCGGGCATGACTACGGATCGCCCGTCGCCGCGCATTGCGCGATGATGCGGCAGGACGTGTTCCGCCGTGTGGCCATCATGAGCGCGCCGCATGTGGGTGCGCCGGTCATGAAGCCGGGCTACGGCCCGGATGTCGCGCCGCAGAGGGCGATCGACGCGGCGCTGGCGGCGCTGCCGCGGCCGCGCAAGCACTACCACTACTACTACGCGCAGCGGCCCGCGAATGACGAGCTCATGCACTGCAAGCAGGGCCTGCACGCCTTCTTCCGCGCCTATTACCACCACAAGAGCGCCGACTGGGCGGCGAACAAACCTCACGGGCTGGCGGGCTGGACGGCGGAAGAACTGGCAAAGATGCCGACCTACTACGTGATGGACCGCGCCGAGACGATGGCCGAGACCGTCGCGCATGAAATGCCTGATGCGGCGGAGGTCGCGGCCTGCACCTGGATGACCGAGGAGGAGATGGCGGTCTATGCCGGCGAATACGGCCGCACCGGCTTCCAGGGCGGGCTGAATTTCTACCGGACGCGGATCGAGAACATCAACGCGGAGCTCGATCTGTTCTCGGGCAAGGCGATCGAATGCCCCTCGATCTTCATCGGCGGCAGCGCCGACTGGGGCGTGGAGCAGGTGCCCGGCGGGATCGAGCGGATGCGCAGCATCGCCTGTTCCGCCATGCGCGCCGTCCACAGCGTGCCGGGCGCGGGGCATTGGGTGCAGCAGGAGCAGCCGGAGGCGACGGTGACGCTGCTGCTCGACTTCCTGAAGGAAACCGGCGCCTAGGCCGCGACCCGCATCCGCCTGGCGCGCAGCAGCAGCCAACTGGCGATCGCCAGGTTCAGCATGTTCCAGGCGATGCCGTTCACGATGGCCCATTGGTAGGTGCCGGTCGCATCGAAGATGGCGCCCGACATCCAGCCGCCCAGCGCCATGCCGGCGAGTGTCGCCGACAGCCCGATCGCGACGCGCGTGCCGGCTTCCTGCGGCGGAAACAATGTGCGTGAGATCATCGCATAGCTCGGCACCAGCCCGCCCTGGAACAGGCCGAACAGGCCGGAGATGACATAGAGCGAGACGAGGCCGTCGAAGGGCAGGAAGAGCGAAAGTGCGACCATCTGCAGGAAGGACGCCACCACCAGCGTCGCGATGCCGCCGATGCGGTCCATCACGACGCCGAAGGCGAGCCGGCTGATGGTGCCCGTCGCCAGCATCAGCGCCAGCATCTCCGCCCCGCGCGCGGGGCCGTAGCCGAGGTCGGTGCAGTAGGCGACGATGTGGACCTGCGGCATGGCCATGGCGACGCAGCAGGCGATGCCGGCGATGATGATGAGGTTCTGCAGCGTCGATGGCCGCAGCCCGAGCGGCCTGGCGGCAGCAGGCTTCATGGCCGTCGCCGCGGCCGGCCTGCCATGCGCGACCGGTCCCGGCCGCCGCATCACGAGAACCAGCGGCAGCATGGTGGCCAGGCAGAAGATCCCAATGCCGACATGCGTCGTGCGCCACCCCCACGCCGCCATCGCGGCCTGCAGGATCGGCGGCCAGATGGCACCGGCGAAGTAGCTGCCCGCGGAGACGATGGCGACGGCGATGCCGCGCCGCTTCCCGAACCAGTGCGACACGTCGGCGATCAGCGTTCCAAGCACCGAGGAACTGCCGAGGAAGCCGACGAAGAGGCCGTAGATGATCGCGAAGCTCGTCAGGCTTTCCGCCCGCGCCATCAGCAGGTACCCGATGCAGAGCGAGATGCCGCCGATGACGACCGGCAGCACCACGCCGAAGCGGTCCGACAGCTTGCCCATCACCACGCCGCCGAAGACCAGGCCGATCATGCCGAGGGTGTAGGGCAACGCGGCGCCGGCGCGGTCCACGCCGAACTCGGCCTGCACGGTGGGGAGTGCGACGACCACGGACCACAGCCCGACACCGCCGATCATGCCGATCAGCACGGCGACGATGAGGCGGACCCAGGCGTAAGTCGACTCGATGCGCGGATCGCACTCAATCATCGGAAGGCATCTTGGACCGGCGTTCTTATTCGACCTGCAGGTTCAACGGCTCGATCACGCGTCGCCAGGCGGCGATGTCGCGTGCCATGTAGTCGCGCAGCGCATCCGGGGTCATGCCCTGGGCGAACTGCACCTGGGTGAGCGCGTACTCCTTGAAGGAGTCGCTGTCCACCACCTGCCGCACGGCTTCGCTCAGGCGTGCGACGATGGGTGCCGGCGTCGCGGCCGGCGCGAAGACGGCGAGCCAGGAGACGACCTCCATCTGCGGCAGGCCGACCTCGGTGAAGGTGGGCACGTCGGGAAGCTGCGGCACGCGCCGGTCGCTGGTGATGGCGAGCACCTTCACGGAGCCGTCGCGATGGAAGCTCAGGATGTTGTTCACCGCCTCGAAGGTCATCTGCAGGCGATGGCCGATGATGTCCACGACCGTCTGCGCGAAGCCGCGATAGGGCACGCTGATCATGCGCGTGTTCGTCGCGGCCATCAGGCGCTCGCCCAGCAGATGGCCGATGCCGCCGGTGCCGGTGTGGCCGAAGGACCAGGTTCCGGGGGCGGCGCGCATGCGTTCGACGGTCTCGGGCACGGAGGTTGCGGCCCAGGGGCCGACGCCCATGCCATAGGGTTGCGTGAGCACGAGCGAGACCGGCGCGAAATCCTGCGGTCCGTAGGAGAGGCGCCGCCAGACCAGCGGCGGCACGACGACGGAGGACGCCCCGGCAAAATACAGCGTGTAGCCATCGGGCCGCGCGCGCGCGACGTATTCGGCGCCGACGGCGGTGTTCGCGCCGGTGCGGTTTTCCACGATGATGGTCTGGCCGAGGATGGGCGAGAGGCGCTGTGCGACTTCCCGCGCCGTCACATCGGTGCCGCCGCCGGCGCTGTAGGGCACGACGAGGCGGATCGGGCGGTCCGGATAGCTGCCCTGCGCATGCGCGACCGCCGGCGCGGCGAGGGCCGCACCGAGCAGCGTGCGACGAGGAAACTCAGTTGATGTTGGCCCCGCCGTCCACATCGAGCACTTCTCCCGTCATGAAGCAGGGTTCCATCGTCGCCAGGAAGGCGACGACGACCGCGATATCCTCCGGCGTGCCGACACGGCCGAGCGGCGTCGTGTCGATGATGCGCTGCATGTGCGGCACGAAGGTGTCGTGGGTGCGTTCGGTGTCGATGGCACCGGGGCAGATGGCGTTCACGGCGATGGCGGGCGCGAGTTCCCGCGCGAGGCCCCGCACCAGGCCGAGCACGCCGGCCTTGGTCGCCGAATAGGCGAAGCGGCTGACGGCGTGCGTGCTGGGGCCGGTATGGGCGGAGACGGAGGAGGTCATGATCATCCGCCCGCCGAGCTTCCCCGGCGAAGCCTGCGCCAGCATGGTCGGCGCGACGGCCTGCGCCCAATTGAAATAGCCCTTCAGGTTGACATCGGTCTCGCGGTCCCACTCGGCTTCGGTGATCTCGAGGATCTTCTTGGTCTGCGGCATCGCGGCATTGGCGAAGAGCACGTCGATGCGGCCCCATTCAGCCGCGATCTCCTTCGCGGCCTTGTGCGCGAGCGCATGGTCGGCGGCGTCGGCGACGATGCCGCGGGCGTCCACGCCGAGGGCGCGGATCTCGGCGACGGTCTTCGCCATCACTTCCTCCCGCATGTCCACGACGGCGACGGCGAAGCCGTGCTTCGCAAGGGCGAGACTGCTGGCGCGACCGATTCCGCGCGCGCCCCCGGTGACGATCGCGACCTTGTTCTGCGCGGCCATGACGCTCTCTCCCGGCACCCGGCAGAGAGGCTAGGCCGGCAACGTCGCGGTGGGAAGCGCCCTACTGCGGCGGGATGCCGGCGGCGCGCACCACCGTGGACCAGCGGTCCACCTCGCGCCGCACCAGGGCGTTCAGGGCTTCGGGACCCATCTGGTCGGGCGTCGGCAGCACGGAGCCGAGTTCCTCGATCCGTCGCCGGATAGCCGGATCGGCAAGCGCGGCGCGCAGCGCCTGGTCGAGACGCGCGACGACGGGGGCCGGCGTGCCGCGTGGCGCGAAGATCGCGTTCCAGCCCTGGAAGATGTAGTCGGGCAGGCCGGCTTCGGGCGCCGAGGGAACGCCGGGCGCGTTCGGGTTGCGCGCCGCCGCCGCGGTCAGCAGCCCCCGCATGGTGCCGGAGGCGATCTGCGGCACGGCAGCGGGGGCGAGCACGCAGGCGCTGTCCACCTGCTGCGCGACGATGTCGTTCACCGCGGGGCCTTCGCCGCGGTACGGAATCTCGTTCATGCGCGCGCCGGTCAGGTGGCTGAACAGCGCGCAGGCGAGGTGGTTGGTGGAGCCGATGCCGGCATTGGCGTTGGAGATGCGGCCCGGGTTCTCCCGCACCATCGCCAGGAATTGCGGCATGGTCTGCGCCGGATGGCCGTTGCGCACGACGAAGAAGAGCGGCGTTCCCGCGATGAGGCCGATCGGCTGCAACTCGCGCGGATCGTACTGGATCGATCGGTAGATGGAAGGCGCGGCGGAATGGCTGCCGAGGCTGCCGACGGTCAGCGTGTAGCCATCGGGCGCCGCCTGCGCGCCGCGCGCGCCGCCGATCGTGCCGCCGGCGCCCGTGACATTCTCCACCACCACGCGCTGGCCGAGCGTGCGCATCATGTGCTCGCCCACGATGCGTGCGAGCACATCCGTCGCGCCCCCGGGCGCGAAGACGACGATCATGGTGATGGTGCGGTTCGGGAAGTCCTGCGCGCGCGCCGGCGTGATCGCCGTGCAGAGCAGAATGAGGATGGCGATCAGGCGTGTCATGGCGTCTCCCCCGGCGCGCTGCTCGTGATGGCGGCGCGTTCCCGCGGGATCATAGGCAGGCGCCGCGCGGCGGGGAAAGTGGTTCGTCAGGCGAAACGCGGCGCGCGCGGACCGATGCGCGCGCCGCATTGTATCGATACTCAGCGCGGGCCGTATTCGACCTGGTACATGCCGCCGCCCTGCTGGACGAGGCGCGGCGCGCCGCCGGCGCCGGCGGCCATCGAGGGCACGCTGGTGTCGTAGATCACCTGCAGCATGCCGTTGACGTTCTCGAGCCGCAGCACGCGCTGGGACTGCGGCTGGCCGCTGCCCATGTCGTAGACGACGTCGATCGTGCTGCCATTGTCGCCGATCATGACCTGGCGGACGACGCGCTGGCCGAGCTCGGCATTCAGCGTCATGCGGCTGCCGGTTGGCATCGGCGTGGTGGCGGTCTGCGCGAAGGCGGGCACGGAGAAGGCGGCGCCGGCGGCAAGCGCCGCGGCGAGGACGGTGTTGCGGATCATGGTGGGGCGTCTCCTTTCAGACATGCCCCTTTTCGACGGGCAGCGCCGCGCGGTTACGCGCCTATCCCGCAGCGCCCGGCAACGCAGGTGCCGCGGGCGGCGCACAGCCTTCGGCGCAGCAGCGGTCCGGCTGCTTCGAGACACGGCGACCGTCATTCAGGATGCCGCGGTCGAGCAGGCGCTCGACGAGTTCCGTTCGTTCACCGATCGGATAGTGCCGCCAGATCTCGCGCTTCATCGCTTCCGGCGATCCGCCGCCATGCAGGGAGATCACGGAATAGAAGCCGGCCTGGTGGGAGGCGGTGAGGTCTTCCATGAAGCGCGCGACCTCCAACCGTTGCGCTGCGGGGATGTCGGCGCGACCGGCGAGC
>JAYRQX010000478.1:0-2229 GCA_041910415.1 Acetobacteraceae bacterium
GGGCCCGACGGCGTCGCCGCCCTGCAGCGGCTTGCCGAAAGCCTGGCCGCCGCCGGCGGTCTGGCGGAGGTGCCGCGCATCCAGGTCCTGGACGGACCCGAGGTCAATGCGGTCGCGGCACCGGGCGGAAACGTGCTGGTGTTCCGCGGGCTGCTCGCGCAGGCGAGCGCGCCTGACGAGGTCGCGGGCGTGCTCGCGCATGAGTTCGGCCATGTCGCGCACCGCCACGGCTTCCGCGCCCTGGTGCGCGCCTCCGGCATCGGCCTCTTCGCCTCGGTCCTGCTCGGCGGGTCCGATCTCGGCACCGTGGCCGTGGCATTGATGACGCTCTCCTACACGCGCGGCTTCGAGGAGGAGGCCGACGCCTTCGCCGCCACCCTGCTGCGCGCGACGGGCTACGGGACCGAAGGCCTCGCCAGCTTCTTCACGCGCATGGAGCGCGCCGCGCCGAGCGGCACGAGGGTCTGGGCCTATCTCCGGACGCATCCGAATACGGGCGAGCGGGCGGGGCGGCTGATGCAGGCCGAAGGCGCCGCGCCGCGTCTGCCGGCGATGAGCTCGGACGACTGGGCGGCGCTGCGCGCGGTGTGCGACCGGATCGAGCGGGCGGGGAAGCCGCGCGCGCGGGGCTACAATCCTTCCAGCAGATAGCTCCGGCGCCAGTTCGCGTAGCCCTCGGCCCATTGCGGCACCAGCCGCCCGATCGCCCCTGCCATCATGCTGCGATCATGCGGCGAGGGAGAGGTCGCGGTCGCCGCCGCGGCCGCCATGCCGCCATGCTGGTGGAGCTCGTTCCCCGTGAGCAGGAGCTGGTTGTGCATCGCCTCGTGGAAGCCGGTGCGTGCGAGCTCGGCCCGTGTCTCGTCGGCGCGGCTGCGGTGGCAGCGGTTCGTGTAGATCTCGCTGATGGCGAGCACGCCGCGCCGGTGACCAGGGGCGGCGCCGGCCGGCGTGTAGGTGATCACGGTGTAGCCCTGCAAACCGGTGTCCGTCTCGGGCGCCAGCGTGTCGCTGGCCCAGTTGCGGTGCAGGCGGATGACGGAGTGGTGCGTGCTCGGCACGTAGAACAGCAGCATGTTCACGGTCGCGGGGCTGCCGGCATCGGCGCCCGCGGTGGCGCCGGCGGGGGCGGGCTGCCAGGAGAGATCGAGCGTCCAGCGATCATGGCCGCTGCTCGCCTGGGTGCAGACGGCTTCGAACCACGGGCGGATCAGCGTCTGCACCGCCGTCCGGTCTTCCGCCGAAATGCCCTGCGGCCCGCCCTGGCAATCCACCAGCCGGACGACATAGACGCGGTCGGTCATGGGACGGGCCTCCGGTGCCTGGAAAGCCTAGAGCAGATCCCGATCAGATGGAATCATCTGCTCGGGTGAAGATGCGCACAAAAACAACGGCGTAGAGCGGAAGTCGTGAGCCAATGCGAACGGCGTCCGCTGTAGCGCGCCGCGGGTTGCCGGGGCGATGCCTATTGCGCGGGGCGTCCGGTCTGCGCTGGGATGCTTCCTGCAGTTTGGAGGCTTCGCGCCATGGCACGCCGCCGCATTCGCCTCGCCGCCCTTGCCGTCGCCGCCTTCGGGCTTGCCGCCGTAGCCGCGGCCCAGACCCGCCCCTACGCCCCGGGTCCGGCGAACATCCAGCTGCCGGCCGACTGGGAAGCGCGCTTCATCCGCTACACCACCCTCGACAACGAGCAGCGCCGCATCGTGCGCAACCTCTATATCAACCCCGAGGCCTTCGCCGCGGCGCGGCCGGGCGAGCCGCTGCCCTATGGCACGCTGGTGATCATCGCCGACCAGCGCGCGCGCGCCGGCGCGGATGGCGCGCTCCTGCGCGACGGGAATGGCCGGCTGATCCCCGAGCGCGGCTGGGTGAATATCGGCGCCCAGCAGAAGGAACGCGGCTGGGGCGAGGGCTATGCGACCAATATTCGCAACGGCGAGTGGGAATACGCCCGCTTCAACGGCGACGGCACCCGCAACAACGGGCCGGTCGAGGCCTGCTTCACCTGCCACCTGCAGAACGTCGCGAACCAGGACTTCACCTTCACGACCTGGCCGTATTTCCGGGCCCGGCAATAGGCTGGGATCCCGCCATCAGCCGGTGGATCGTCACCACCCGCTCCGTGCGGTCCTCGAGTTCGAGCGTCGTCGGCACGCGGTATTCCGCGAGCGGCCGCAGCCCCGATCCCGGCAGGTAGGCGCGCCCGGGATCGGCCAGGATCACCTCCAC
>JAYRQX010000479.1:0-2722 GCA_041910415.1 Acetobacteraceae bacterium
GCGATAGGGCACGTATTCCAGACGCGTGTTCGTCCGCTGGGCAAACAGCACCGGCGCCAGTCGCACCACGCCCCCCGTGCCCGCGAAGGTCACGCCGGGGTTGCGCTGGGCGTGCGCGACGAGCTCCACCGGCGTGGAAGGGGCGAAGCCGCGCCCCGCACACATCACGAGGGGCGTCGAAGTCGTCTGCGTGACGAAGGAAAAATCCCGCATCGTGTCGTAGGGCAGCCGGTAGAAGGCCGCATTCACCGGATGGCCCACCGAGACCAGGCCCAGCGTGTGCCCATCCGGCGCCGCGCGCGCCACCACCTCGGTCCCGATCACGCCGTCGGCGCCGGTGCGGTTGTCCACCGTGACGGGCTGCCCCCAGATGTCCTTCAGCGGATCCGACATGAGCCGCGCGGTGATGTCAGAGACACCGCCCGTCGTGTAGGGCACGACGATCCGAACGGGGCGGCTGGGAAAGGCAGGCTGGGCACGCCCGCGGGACGCGAGCAGCAATGCCGGCGCGGCCAGCAGCACCGCGCGGCGCGCGAACAAGAATCCTTGAATCATGGGTCGTCTCCTCCGGCCCACAGTCTGCACGGACGGGTGGGCGGAGGGCAAAGACTGATCGCCGGGCACGAATTTCCGGCGATCTGGGGCCAAAGATCAGGGTGGGGGAATGAACTCCGCCGATACTTCGCGTTACCGAACCGCTGGCGACGGCATCGAGGAGGGTGCCGAGAGTGCGGTCGATCCCGTCGGGAAGGGTGCCGCCTGCCAACCCGTCCAGTTCTTCCGCAGCCTGCTTGGGCGGCATGACATCAAATGGATCCAGATGCCGGCCGCCGCAGGTGGCTGACGCCGCGCGTCATGCATCAGCATGCCTTCGGCACGACGTCGCGTGAAAGCCAAGCGCGGGAAGCGTTGCGCCGGTGTTTGAGGGCGAGCGAATGCTCCAGCATTCATGCGGGCTCGACGCCTGATGCGCTGTCCTTCGCCCTGACCGGCTCGCGCACGCCGAACAGAAGCAGCGTGCCAACGCCGAGGAACACCACGACGGTGGCCATGCCGGCGCGCTGGCTTTCGGTTGTTGCGGTGACGAAGGCAAGCACGCCGGGCCCGATGAACCCGGTCACCCGTCCCGACAAGGCGAAGAGCCCGAAATGGGCGGATGCCTCCCCCTCCGGTGCCATTTTCGCCATCAAGGCGCGGGAGGCCGCCTGCGCGGGCCCGAAAAACAGCCCGAGTGTGAGTGCGAGCGACCAGAACGCCGCCGCGCTCGTCACGATCAGCAGCCCGCTACCGAGCAGGAGCATGCACATGAGCGCGATCACGACAGTCCGCTTCGATCCGATCCGATCCTCGATCAGGCCGAATCCTGCCGCGCCCAACCCGGCCGTGACGTTCATGGCAATGCCGAAGAGCAGGGTGTCCTCGACGCTGAAGCCGAACTCGCCGGCAGCATAGATCGCTCCGAAGGCAAACAGCGTGTTCAGGCCATCGGTGTAGAACAAGCGGGCAAAGAGGAAGCGCGCAAGCGGGGAACGCCAGCTCAATCCGCGCAGCACCGCCGCGATCTCCCTCAGCCCCGTTCGTGCCGCGGCGACCCAGGCCGCACGCTGGGATCGGGGCGGGTCCGGCAATGCAACCAGCAGCGGCCAGCCGAATGCCAGGGTCCATGCCGCGACCAGCAGCGCGGCGGCGCGCACATGCTCCGCCGATGCCCGATCGAGACCGAGCGGCGAGGGGTCCGGCCGGATCAGCACGAAGAGCGCGATCGCCAGGCAGACCAGCCCGCCAACATAGCCGAGACCCCAGGCCAGCCCCGAGACGCGCCCGTAATGCTCCGCCGTCGTCACCTGGGTCAGCATCGAGTTGTAGAAGACGGTGCCGATTTCGAAGGCGATGGTGCCGAGGCCGACGCAGAGCAGTGCCCATGCGGCATAGGATGGCTCCGGCCTTGCCCACCACAGGCCCGCGGTCGCGACCGCGGTCAAGATGGTGCACCAGAACAACATCAGCCGCCTTCGCCCTCCCGCATCCGCCACGGCACCCAGGACAGGGGACAGAAGCGCGATCACCAGGCCGGCGGAACTCTGCATCCAGCCCCACGCCGCCTGACCCTCGGTTGGTGTCGGCGCGATCGCCTGGGCGAAGTAGGCCGCGATCACGAAGGTGGAGACGACGGTCGGGAAGGCGCTGTTGGCCCAGTCGTAGAAAGCCCAGGCCCAAACGGCTCGTGCCGTTCGATCCGCAGCAGGGGCGACCTCTGCCGGTCCGGAACCGTTCATGTCGTGCGGCGCAGACTCAGGTGAGGGCAGCAAGGGCGCGCGCCGCAACCGTCACGGCGGCCAGATCGGGTGTGGCCGCCACATCTCGCGCCAGCCGGACGGCGGCCGCAGCCTCCGTCTGACTCGGCGCGGCACCCAGCAACAAGCCCGTTGCCAAGCGGGATTGGGCCGCGAACAGATCCTCGATCAGGGCGGCCTTGGCGCGAGGTCCGAACGGACCAGGTGCCGGGGCCGACGCGGCGGCAGCCCGCAGCATGTCGAGCGCATAGCGGCTGCCGACCTCCGACCAGGCGTCGGAGGCCTGCTCGGTCGGGACGCCCGCAAGGTGATCATCACCACCATCCACAAATTCGGCGAAGCCGGCGGGGTGCTTAATGGACGCCCCAACATCATCGTCATGGTGGATGAAGCCCATCGCACCCAGGAAGGCGACCTGGGGCGCAAGA
>JAYRQX010000480.1:0-4129 GCA_041910415.1 Acetobacteraceae bacterium
ACGAGACGGTCAGACCGAGGCGTTCCGGCCCATTTCCAGGAACTTCTCGCGGCGGCGGGCGCGCAGCGTCGGGCCGTCGAGTTCCAGCAGCGGCTGCAGCACCTGCTCGATGGCCGAGCCCACCGCGGCGATCATGGCCTCGCCTTCCCGGTGCGCGCCGCCGAGAGGCTCCGGCACGACCAGGTCCACGAGGTTCAGGCGGCGGAGATCCTCGGCCGTCAGCTTCAGCGCCTCGGCCGCCGTGCTCGCCTGGGCCGCGTCGCGCCAGAGGATGGAGGCGCAGCCCTCCGGCGAGATCACCGAATAGATCGCATGCTCCAGCATCAGGATGCGGTCGGCCGCGGCGAGCGCGATGGCGCCGCCAGAACCCCCTTCACCGATGATGGTGGCCACGAAAGGGACGGGCGCTTCCAGCCCCGCTTCGATCGAGCGCGCGATGGCCTCGGCCTGGCCGCGCGCCTCGGCCTCGATGCCCGGGAAGGCGCCGGCCGTGTCCACGAAACTCAGGATCGGCAGGCCGAA
Organism: Acetobacteraceae bacterium; assembly: GCA_041910415.1. Taxonomy (GTDB): domain Bacteria; phylum Pseudomonadota; class Alphaproteobacteria; order Acetobacterales; family Acetobacteraceae; genus JAYRQX01. The sequence continues at coordinate 523 of JAYRQX010000480.1, forward strand.
GCGGCCGGCGAGTTCCATCAGGCGCCGCGCCTTCCGATACCCCTCGGGCCGCGCCATGCCGAAATTATGCTTCACGCGGCTGTCGGTGTCGTGGCCGCGCTCGGTGCCCAGCACCACCACGGCACGGCCCCGGAAGCGGCCCATGCCGCCCACCACCGCCGCATCATCCGCAAAGGCGCGGTCGCCGGCGAGCGGGGTGAACTCCTCGATCAGCGCATGGATGTAGTCGGTCGCGTGCGGCCGCTCCGGATGGCGCGCGACCTGGGCCTTCTGCCAGGGGCTGAGCTTGGCATAGGTGGTCTGGAGCAGCTTCTGCGCCTTGTCGCGCAGCTTGCCGACCTCGTCGGCCACGTCGATCCCGCCCGCGTCGGTGGTCCGGCGCAGCTCCTCGATCTTGCCTTCCAGCTCGGCGATCGGCTTCTCGAAATCCAGGAAGTGACGCATGGGGGCGCGGGTTAGCGGAAAAGCGCCCGGGGCGAAAGCGGTCAGCCGGACGGGGCGCCGCTGGGGATCGTCGATGCCGTGGGACGCCTCGGCCCTGGTCAGGGCCTCGCCGCCGGTCGCCCGATCCCGGGGATCCCCGACGGTGTCGGATCCGGGATCGGGATTGGTCCTGGGGTCGCCGTCGGCAGGCTTCGGACCGGCCATGGGCGTCCTCGATCGATGAGGTTCGCCAAACGTTCCCGTCACACGGGGGTTGCCGGGCGGGTCAGCCGGCCTCGGCCAGGGGATGGTGTTCGTTCACGAGCTTGCGGAGCCGCTCTTCCAGCACCTTCGTGTAGATCTGGGTGGTCGCGATGTCGGCATGGCCGAGCAGCAGCTGCAGGCTGCGCAGGTCCGCCCCCCGCTGCAGCAGGTGGGAGGCGAAGGAGTGGCGGAGCACGTGCGGGCTGACCCGCGCGGGGTCGATCCCCGCCGCGAGCGCCGCCTGCTTCAGCAGCAGGGCGAGGCCCTGGCGGGTCATGTGCCCGGACGAGCCGCGTGAGGGGAACAGGAAGCGCGTCGCCTTCTGCGGCTTGCCCTCGGCGCGCTCCTTGCGGGCGTCCAGCGCCAGGTCCCGCGCGCGGGACGAGACGGGCACCAGCCGCTCGCGTCCGCCCTTCCCCCGCACGGCGACGAGCGGCGCATCCGGTCGCAACGAGGCCGCCGGAAGGCCCACGAGCTCCGAGACGCGAAGCCCCGAGCTGTAGAGCATCTCGACCGCCGCCACGGTCAGCGGGCCGTTGGCGCCCGGGATGCGCGTCGCGCCGTCGATCAGCGCCTCGACCTCCGCTTCGGACAAGGCGCGGGGCAGCAGCCGCGGCAGGCGCGGCCCGTCGAGCGTTTCGGTCGGATCGTCGGCACGGACGCCCTCGCGCACCAGGAATTGGTGGAACTGGCGCAGCGAGGAGAGCCGCCGCGCCTGGGTGCGCGGCCCCTTCCCTTCGGCGCCGAGCGAGGCGAGATAGGCCGCGAGCGTGGCGGCGTCAGCCTCGTGCACCGAAAGGCCCTGCCCGGCCGCGAAGGCGCCGAAATCCCCGAGATCGGCCGTGTAGGCCATCAGCGTGTTGCGTGCGGCACCGCGCTCGGCCGCCATCATTTCGAGGAAGGCCTCGACATGGCGGGAGCCAGCCGAGGCAGGGCGCTTCGTCGCGGCGGGCGCCATGCCGCTCAGCGCGACTGGAAGCGCTCGTTGGGCACCACGCGCTCCACGGGCTCGGGTGTCACGGCGGGCGGGAAGGCGCCGACCGCCAGCAATCCCACGGCCAGGATGCCGAGAAGGATCAGGACGATCGAGAGGAAGGGTCGGCGGGACATGGGGCGGGGTGGCGACTCCGGCGTGCCGCGTGGGGCGCATCGCGCTTTTGCCCGGCTGTGCTAGCCTTCGCAATTGTGACGCGCAACATCGCCCTCGACCTGGCGGCCGAGCCCTCGGCCGCCCCGACCGACGCTGCACCCGGGGAACGGGCCACGGCCGAGCCGATGCGCAGCGTGGTGCTGGTGGGCATGCCGGGCGCGGGAAAGACGGCGATCGGGCGGCGGCTCGCGGCCCGGCTTGGCCTTCCGTTCCGCGATGCGGATGCCGAGATCGAGCAGGCGGCGGGCATGCCGATCACGGAGATTTTCTCCCGCTACGGAGAGGCGCATTTCCGCGACGGCGAGCGGCGCGTGATTTCCCGTCTTATCGCGGGCGACCCCGTCGTGGTCGCGACCGGCGGGGGCGCCTTCGCCGATGCCGGGACGCGGGCCGTGATCCAGCAGGGGCACGCGATCTCGGTCTGGCTGCGCTGCGCGCTGCCGACCCTGCTGCGCCGCGTCGCGGGGCGCGAGCATCGCCCCATGTTCCTGAACGCGGATCCTCTCGAGGTCCTGCAGCGCCTGATGGCGAACCGCCATCCCTTCTACGCCGAGGCCGATATCACCGTGTCCTGCACCGACGAGAGCCCCGACATCACCACACGCCGCGTCGCCGAGGCGATCGAGCAGTGGCGCGAGCCCGCGCGGCTGACGGTCGCGTTGAGCGAGCGCAGCTACGACATCGTGGTGGGGGAAGGATTGCTGCCGCGCGCCGGCGGGCTGCTGCGCCCGGTGCTGCCGGCCAGGCGCGTTCTGGTGGTGACGGATGAGCGCGTCGGCCCGATCCATCTGGCGACGCTGAAGGACGGGCTGGAGGCGGCGGGATTCGCGGTGGCGACCGCGATCACCGTTCCATCAGGCGAAGCGTCCAAGGATTTTGTCGTCCTCCATGACGCGCTGGAGCAGATGCTGGCGGCGGGCATCGACCGCAAGACGGCGGTGATCGCGCTGGGCGGCGGCGTGGTCGGCGACCTCGCGGGCTTCGCGGCCGCGGTCGCCATGCGCGGCCTGCCCTTCGTGCAGATTCCGACCACGCTGCTGGCGCAGGTGGACAGCTCGGTCGGCGGCAAGACGGGCGTGAACCTGAAGGCGGGAAAGAACCTGGCCGGTGCCTTCCACCAGCCGCGCATCGTGCTGGCCGATACCGGCACGCTCGCGACGCTGCCGGGGCGGGAGCTGCGCGCCGGCTACGCGGAAGTGGCGAAGCACGGGCTGCTCCAGGGACCGCTGTGGGAGTGGTGCGAGGCGCATGGCCAGGCGGTGGTCGCCGGTGATGCTGAGGCGCTGCGCCACGCGGTGATGGAAAGCTGCCGCCTGAAGGCCGAGGTCGTCGCCGGGGACGAGCGCGAGGAGAGCCCCGAGGGTGGCCGTGCGCTGCTGAACCTCGGGCACACCTTCGGCCATGCGATCGAGGCGGAGTGCGGTTTCGACGGCTCGCTGCTGCATGGCGAGGGCGTCGCGGTGGGGCTGGGGCTGGCGGCCTCGCTCTCGGCGCGGCTCGGGCATTGCAGCCAGGAATGGCCGTCGCGGGTGATCGCGCATCTCGCAGCCTGCGGCCTGCCGGCGCGGATCGCCGACCTGCCCCGGCGCTTCGCGGTGGAGGCGCTGATGGGGCGGATGGCCAAGGACAAGAAGGTGCGCGACGGCAAGCTGCGCTTCGTGCTGATGCGCGCGCCCGGGGATTGTTTCACCAGTGCCGACGTACCGGCGGAGGTGGTGACGGCGCTGCTGCGGGATGAGGGGGCGGAGGGGTAAAGGGGCGCGATTGCCC
>JAYRQX010000481.1:0-1915 GCA_041910415.1 Acetobacteraceae bacterium
ATGGCGGCGTGGCCTTCGCCGCGCGCGGCAGCGGGCTCCGCGAGCACCCTCTCCCCCGGCAGCGCGCCGGCGACGAAGCAGGGCGAGCCATCCGGCAGCGTGCCGATGCCATCCCCGCCATTCCCCATGCGGGCGATGGCGAGCGCGGTGGGCGCGCCGCTCACTTGTCCTTGTGGGTGGGCAGTGTGCCCGAGGTCAGCAGCACTTCCGCCAGGAAGCAACTGATGGATGCGGTCAGCAGCATCATGGCGCCGACCAGCAGCGCCGCTATGTGGATGCCCGCGGTGACGCCGGCCAGCGGCTCCAGGAAGCCCGCGATGACAAGCAGGCAGAGCAGCGCGGCGGCGACGATGGCGGAGGTGATGGCCACGTAGATCAGGCGGGAGCGCCGGGCCATGTGGCGCCGCTCCCGCTCAGTCAGGCTGCCTTTCTCCCGCATCTCCTCGAACACGTCCGCGATCCGCTGCAGGCGGTTCGTCAGCAGGGTGAGGAGCGCGAAGAGGCCCGAGAGCAGGAAGGCCGGCGCGATGGCGAGCTGGAGCGTCCGCTCGATCGTGAGCAGATCGGTCCCCGTCAGCATCGCCTGCACCTCCGGTCGGCCAGGCTGCGGTCAGCCGAAGGCGTTCAACCCGGTCTGCGCGCGGCCGAGGATCAGCGCATGCACGTCATGCGTGCCCTCATAGGTGTTCACCGTCTCCAGGTTCATGACGTGGCGGATGACGTGGTACTCGTCCACGATGCCGTTGCCGCCGTGCATGTCGCGCGCAGTCCGCGCGATGTCGAGCGCCTTGCCGCAATTGTTGCGCTTGACCAGGGAGATCATCTCCGGCGCGACCTTGTGCTCGTCGAACAGGCGCCCGACGCGCAGCACGGCGTGCAGGCCGAGGGTGATCTCGGTCATCATGTCAGCGAGCTTCTTCTGGATGAGCTGCGTCTGCGCCAGCGGCTTGCCGAACATCTTGCGGTTCAGCGTGTAGTCGCGGGCGCGGTGCCAGCAGTCTTCCGCCGCACCCAGCGCGCCCCAGGCGATGCCGTAGCGGGCGCGGTTGAGGCACTGGAACGGGCCGGCCAGCGACTTCACGCCGGGGAGGCGGTTCTCTTCCGGCACGAACACATCATCCATCATGATCATGCCGGTCACCGACGCACGAAGGGAAAACTTCCCCTCGATCTTGGGCGTGGAAAATCCCTTCATGCCGCGCTCCAAAACGAAGCCGCGCAGCACGCCCTCGTCATCCTTCGCCCAGACCACTGCGACATCGGCGATGGGGGAGTTGGTGATCCAGGTCTTCGACCCGTTCAGGATGTAGCCGCCATCGACCTTCCGCGCGCGCGTGCGCATGGAGTTGGGGTCCGAGCCCGCATCGGGCTCGGTCAGGCCGAAGCAGCCGACCCATTCGCCGGTGCGCAGCTTCGGCAGATACTTGTCCTTCTGCGCGTCGGATCCGAAGGCGTGGATCGGGAACATCACCAGCGAGGACTGCACGGAGAAGGCGCTGCGATAGCCGCTGTCCACGCGCTCGACCTCGCGCGCCATGAGGCCGTAGGAGACGTAGCCGACGCCCGCGCAGCCATGGCTGTCGAGGGTCGCGCCGAGGAAACCCATCTCCCCGAATTCGTTCATGATCTCGCGGTGGAAGTGTTCCTTGCGGAAGGCTTCCTGCACACGCGGGAGCAGCTTCTCCTGGCAGAAGGCGCGCGCCGCGTCGCGGATCATGCGCTCGTCCTCGGTCAACGCCTCGTCCAGCAGCAGCGGGTCGTCCCACTGGAACACGGAGGCCTTCTTCGTGCTGACGACGTTCATGATGCCTTGCTCCTCCGGCCGTCCGGCCATCTTCTTCGCGTGCATTACCACGGCAGAACGGCGCGTCCGACGGCGCGCCACGGTCATGTGATGGGGCGGGGCGGGGTCGCC
>JAYRQX010000482.1:0-3244 GCA_041910415.1 Acetobacteraceae bacterium
GGATGGCCGGCGTCGCGTTGATGCGCGCGGCGAGGCGCGGGCCGTCTTCCCCCAGCGCCAGGGCGGCGAGCTGGCCATAGAAGGCGACGGGCAGGCCGGCGGCGGCGGCGAAGCGGTCCCGTGCGCGCCGCGCCTCCTGCCGGGCCTGCAAGGCGCGGCCTTCCCAGTAGGCGCTGCGCGCGCGGGTGATGACCGAGACGCTGTCGCGGCCGACGGTCGCGAAGTGCCGCTCCGCCGTCGCGGGATCGTTCAGACGCCGCAGCGCGATGAAGCCCGCGAGGAACTCGGCGTCCTGCCGGGACTCGCCCGCCGCGGCCTGCCCATGGTTGGCGGCGGTGCGGTAGGCAAGGTCGCTCTGCCCGAGGCGCAGCAGCTTGCGCGCGAGGATCTGGCGCTCCACCCAGACCGCCTGGGCGCGCGGCCCATCGAGGTCGCGCTGCAGCGGCTCGGCCGCGCGCCAGGCCTGTGCCGCCTCGGCGTCGCGCTCCCGCCTGCGGAGATAGCGGGCGCGTTCATAGGCGAGGCCGATGTCGTCGATCGCGACCTGCTGCTGCTCGGCCTCGGCGCGTTCCTGCGCGTAGAGCAGGCGAAGGTCGGCCGTGGCGCGGCGCGGGCCCGTCACCTGCTGCACGGCGCGGGCGGCGCCCGCGATGTCGCGCGCGAAGGCAAGGCGGTCGAAGCGGCGCCAATAATCGTCCGCCGTCAGCACGGAGGCGTTGCGGGCGAAGTAGGTCTGTTCGGCGAAGGCATCGGACGCGCCCTCCACCCAGCCGCGGCGCAGCACCTGCGTCGCGTCCCGCGCGCGGCCGGCGCGGATCAGCGCATCGGCGTGGCGCTGGGCGCCGTCCAGCGTGCGGGCGGGGAAGCGTTCGAAATGCATCAGCGCCAGCGCGTCGTCCGGCTCGTTCGGCAGCGCCTCCTCGGCGCGGCGGGCGATCGTTTCGGCCAGCGGCCAGTCCGGGTTCTGGGCGAGGAAGCTCGCGAGCTCGGGCGCCGAGGCCGGGGCGTTGCGGTTGGAGAGCCGCATCCACAGCACGAGCTTGGCGGCCATGGGGTCGGCGGCGGAGAGGTAGGACTGCGCTTCCCCCCAGCGGCCCTGGCCGGCGGCGACGATGGCCTGGCGGCCGGCGATGCGGGCGCCCTCAGGCGCCCAGGGCTGGGCCGCGAGGGGGCCGGCGAGGAGGAGGCCGGGCAGGACGAGGGCCCGCAGGAGACGTCGCATGGGTGTTGTCTAGCAAAGCGGCGCGCCCGCTGTCGCGCCCGGGCTGCGAGCGGACGGAAAGAAGAAGGTTGAGGGAGAGAACTCCCTCAAACTCCCTCCTTTTTCTGATTATGAAAAAAGGATGGGGTCTGGGGAAGTTCTCTTCGCCAGCCTTTCTTTTCCTTGCGCGCCCGAGGTTTCCCGGCGCGGCCGGTTGTTCTAGATTGGCAGGCTACCCCCTGGGGAGAAGGAACGCAGCCATGCTCAAGGGTTCGATGGTGGCCCTGATCACGCCCATGCGCGCAGACGGCAGCGTGGACGAGAAAGCGTTCCGGGACCTCGTTGAATGGCAGATCGCCGAGGGCACCGAGGGGCTGATCCCCGTGGGCACGACGGGCGAGAGCCCGACGCTCAGCCACGACGAGCACAAGCGCGTCGTCGAGATGTGCGTCGAGACGACCAGGGGACGCGTGCCCGTCATCGCCGGCACCGGCAGCAATTCGACCGCCGAGGCGATCGAACTGACCGCGCATGCGAAGAAGGCGGGCGCGGATGCCGCGCTTGTCGTGACGCCCTACTACAACAAGCCGACGCAGGAGGGGCTGTTCCTGCACTACACGGCGATCGCCGATGCGGTCGATCTGCCGGTCGTGATCTACAACATCCCCGGCCGCAGCGTGATCGACATGTCGGTCGAGACGATGGGCCGGCTCGCCAAGCACAGGAACATCATCGGCGTGAAGGACGCGACGGCGAACCTGACCCGCCCGCTGCATACCACCCGCGCCTGCGGCAAGGATTTTGTGCAGTTGTCCGGCGAGGACCATACCGTGCTCGCCTACATGGCGTCCGGCGGACATGGCTGCATCAGCGTCACCGCCAATGTCGCGCCGCGGCTCTGCGCGGACATGCACAAGGCCTGGCGCGACGGGCAGGTGGGCAAGGCCATGGAGATCCAGGACCGGCTGGTGCCGCTGCACGACGCGCTGTTCAGCGAGACCTCGCCCGGTCCCGTGAAATACGCCGCGAGCCTGCTCGGCAAGACGAGCGACCATTGCCGCCTGCCGCTCGCGCCGACCGGCGCCGCGACGAAGGAGAAGGTGCGCGCGGCGATGGTCTCGGCGGGGCTGTTGAACTAGGATAACCGGCGCCCCCAACCAAGGGCGCACCCTGGGCCGCGCCAGAACGCCATGCAGCCCGCAATAGCGGGCTGGGAGCGCACAGCGCGACCGCGCCCAGACCAACCGTAATGCCCAGTACGTCAGTGCAGGGCGCGAAAGCCAAGGCGGCGGAGCCGCCGCCCGGCGTTTGAGGGTACCCAAGTGGCCGAGCCACGCAAGAAATCCATGATCAGCCATGGCATCGCGGCGCAGAACCGCAAGGCGCGCCATGACTACACGATCGGCGAGACCGTCGAGGCCGGCATCGCGCTGGTCGGGCCGGAGGTGAAGTCGCTGCGCGCCGGCCGTGCCACGCTGCAGGAAGCCTGGGCGGGCGAGCGCGACGGCGAGATGTGGCTGTTCAACTGCTACATCCCGGAATGGCAGGCCGGCAGCTTCATGGCGAAGTTCGAGCCGCGCCGCCCGCGCAAGCTTCTTCTCCATCGCAAGCAGGTGCGGGAGCTGACGGGCGCCATCACGCGCGAAGGCGCGACCCTCGTGCCGCTGGACATCCACTTCAACGATCGCGGACGGGCCAAGGTGCTGCTGGGCCTCGCCGAGGGGCGGAAGAAGCACGACAAGCGCGCGGCCATCGCAGCCCGGGACTGGCAGCGCGACAAGGCCAGGCTGATGCGGAACAAGGGCCGGGAGTGAGGCGCCGCCTGCTCGCGCTGCTCGGGCTGCTGCTGGCCGCCGGCTGCGCGGTGCCGGAGCCCTCGCAGCCCGGACCCATTGCGGCGCCCCAGGGACGCTATGCCGAACAACTGCACCGCGTTCCCGTGCAGGAGGTGGGCGGCTCGGAACGCCTGATCCTGCTGCGCGTCTGCCAGCCGCCCAACCATGTGGGGCCCCGGCCGCTCGTCGTCATCAACCATGGCTCCCC
>JAYRQX010000483.1:0-7513 GCA_041910415.1 Acetobacteraceae bacterium
CGGGCTGCCCGTCAGCTTCGACGGCGTGCGGCCGCCGGTGCACAGCGCGGCGCCGATGCTGGGGGCGGACAACGAGAAATACGGACTCCTGCCGGCGGCGAAGAAGGGCGAGTAGATGCCCCCGCCCCGGCCCTCCCCCGTTCGCGATGCTCACAGGGGAGGGAGACGCTCCCTCCCCTGCGAAGCGGGGGAGGGCCGGGGTGGGGGCAATCCGCCCTATTCCGGCTCGATCCCCGCCTGGCGCACGATGCGCGCCCAGGTCTCGCGCTCGCCGCGCACATGGGCCGCGACCTCGGTCAGCGACATGGCGCGGGGGGTGAAGCCGAATTCCTCCAGCCTGGGGCGCATGGGGGGCTGCAGGATCGCCTCGTTCACCCAGGTGTTCAGCGTCTGCATCACCGGCAGCGGCGTGCCCGCGGGCACGGCCAGGCCGAGGAAGCCGCCCATGACGAATCCCGGGAAGAATTCGCTCATCGCCGGTACGTCGGGGTGGCGATCCCAGCGCCCCGGTCGCGTCACGGCTAGCACGCGCACCTGGTTGTTGGCGACATAGGAATCGCCCGCGGCCGTATCGACGAAGATCATCTGCACGCGGTCGGCGAAGAGGTCCAGGAAGGCGTTGGCGATCGCGCGGTAGGGCACGCCGGTCAGCTGCACGCCCGCCATCTGCGCCAGCAACTCCGCCGGCACGCGCGAGGAGGCGTTGAAGTAGCCGAAGTTCAGTCGCCCTGGGTTCTCGCGCGCGGCGGCGACGAGTTCCGCCACATTGCGCCACGGCGCGCCGGGACGAACGAGGAGATAACTGCCGCCATTGCCGAACACGCCGACCATGGTGAAGTCGCGCTCGGGGTCATAGGGCAGGTTGCGCACCAGGGACGGGTTCGCCGCATGCGTTGAGGTGGTGGAGAGCAGCAGCGTGGTGCCGTCCGCCGCCGCCGTCTTCACGGCCATGCAGCCGATCACGCCATTGGCGCCGGGGCGGTTGTCCACCACCACGGGCTGGCCGCCGCGCGCTTCGATATGGGCGCCCACCAGCCGCGCCGTGATGTCGCCGGATCCGCCGGGCGCGAAGGGCACGATGATGCGGATGGGGCGGTCGGGAAAGGCGGGCTGCGCCTGCGCGCGGGACATTGCGCCGGCGGCGAGTGTCGCGAGGATGAGAGTGCGGCGATCCACGGCGGAACCTCCCTGGCGGTGCGCCCGCCGGTTCACGGATGCATGAAGCGTTTCATACCGCATCCTATGCGCTCCGCGGCTTTCCTTGAACCGGCGCCGTCGCTTCTGCCACAGTGGCGGCGGGGCAATGGGATCATCCTGTCATGAACCAGTCTGCACCCCTGCGCTATGCGACACTCTGCCTTGGCACCCGCAGCGATGCGGCGGTCTGGGAAAAGGGCTGCAACGATCTCGGCTTCACCAAGGCCTTCTCCTGCATCAAGGCCAAGGTCACGGTCGACGATGTGATGAGCTTCCTGGGGGCGAGTGCCGACTGGGCGTACATGGCCGGCCATTCGGGGGGCGCCGACCTCTATGGCGAGTTCACCAAGCCGACCATCACCTTCAAGGCCGACGCCATCACCGTCCAGGAACAATACCAGGGCGCCTCGCGCACGCTTCGCACCAGCGATCCGGCTTTCAAGATGCGGCCGCTGAAGGCTGTCGTGTTCGCCGGCTGCGCGCCCTTCACGCATCGTGGCGGCGGCTGCGCGCCGGTGCTTCGAGATCTGTTCGGCGGCGCCGCGATCCTGGGGACCGAGACGCTCACGGGACCCGACATGATGAAGGTGATGCTCGGCGGCGTCGGGTCGGCGCGCGGATTCTTCGGGAATTACGCGTCCCTGCACGATCCGGTGAAAGCCTGGATGGAAACCGCCAGGGCCATCTACGGCGGCGGCAAGCCGATGCCGCACAAGGAAGTGAGCGTCGAGGACAATTTCCGCGCCCTCGACGCCTCTGGCCAGCATTGGAAGGTTAGCAACGAGCAGGTCGTGAAGGCTCCGCCGGTCCCGTGACGGAGTTCACTGCCCGCTGAAGGCCGGCTTGCGCTTCTCCCGCATCGCGGCGAGCGCTTCCTTGTGGTCCTGCGTGGTGTGCGCGACCGCCTGCATGCCGGCCGAAAGCTCCAGCGTCTCGTCCAGTGTCGCCCGCCACGCCGTGCGCAGCAGCCGCTTCGTCATGCGCACGGCCTGCGGCGGATTGGCCGCGATGCGCAGCGCGATCGCCCGCGCTGCGTCCAGCAACTCGGCATCGGGCACGACGCGCGAGACGAGCCCGATCGTGAGGGCCTCCTGCGCGGAGAGCATGTCGCCCGTCAGCGACATTTCAGAGGCTTTCGCAAACCCCACGATGCGCGGCAGCAGGAAGGCGCCGCCGTCGCCGGGGATGATGCCAAGCTTCACGAAGCTTTCCGCGAAGCGTGCGCTCTCGGCGGCGATGCGGACATCGCACATGCAGGCAAGGTCGCAGCCCGCGCCGACGGCGGGGCCGTTCACGGCGGCGATGATCGGCACTTCCACCGCCTCCATGGCGCGTGGAATCCGCTGGATGCCATGGCGGTAGTAGGCGCGCGCCTGGGCCGGCGTGCGTTCCGTGGGGCCGGCCGTCGCGGCCTGGCCCATGCGCCGGACATTGCCGCCCGAGCTGAACGCCGTGCCCGCGCCGGTCAGGATGCCGACGCGCACGCCGGGCTCGGCCTCCAGCCGATCGACGGCTGCGATCAGCGCATCCTGCGTGTCCACATCCAGCGGGTTGCGGCTTTCGGGACGGTTGAGCGTGATGATGGCGATCTCGCCCTCCACGCTGAACAGGACCGGCGGTGCTTCGTCGCTCATGCGCTTCCTCATGCGTTGCACGGCCAAAGCCCTGGCCAGATGCGTTCGGGGCGGATAGTCGGACGGCAGGGCGGTTCGGTCCAGAGGCGGAGGAGGGCGCATTGGCGGAGAACTGGTCGGGCCGGGCAGGCTTCATCCTGGCGACGATCGGCTCCGCCATCGGCCTGGGGTCGATCTGGAAATTCCCCTACGAGGTCGGCCAGAACGGCGGCGGCGCCTTCGTGCTATTCTACCTGCTCGGCCTCGCGCTGGTCGTGCTGCCGCTGGCGCTGGCGGAGTTCGCGGTCGGCCGCCGCGGCAGGGGCGATGCGCCGGCGAGCCTGATGGCGGTCGCGCGCGCCGCCGGCCGCGGCGATGGCTGGCGGTGGGTCGGCTGGCTGATGGTGGCGACCGGCTTCGCGATCCTGAGCTTCTACGCCGTCATCGGCGGCCAGACGCTGGCCTATTTCTCCCATGCGCTGACGGCGGGCTTCGCGGGGATCGACGCCGAGGGCACGCGCGCGCTGTTCGCGCTGACGGTGGGCGCGCCCGTCTCGCTGATCCTCTGGCAGGGCGTGTTCATGGCGGCCACCGCCTCGGTCGTCGCGCGCGGCATCGGCGGGGGGATCGAGGCCGCCTGCCGCGTGCTGATGCCCATGCTCGTCGTGCTGATGGTCGCGCTCGCGATCTACGCCGCGGCCGCCGGCGACATCAGGCGCGCGGCGGCCTTCCTTCTCGCGCCGCGCTTCGAGGGCTTCGGCGCGCGCCAGGCGCTGGAGGCGCTGGGCCTCGGCTTCTTCTCGATCGGCGTCGGGCTTGGCGTGCTGGCGACCTATGCGGCCCATGTCGCGCCGGGCACGCGGCTGTCCAGCGCGGCCCTGGTGACGGTCGCGGGCGACACGGCAGTCTCCTTCCTGGCGGGCTTTGCGATCTTTCCGCTGGTCTTCGCCCATGGGCTGGATCCGGCGGGCGGGACATCGCTGATGTTCCTGTCGCTGCCCATCGCCTTCGGGCGGCTGCCCTTCGGCGACTGGATCGGCGCGGGCTTCTTCCTTGCCCTCTTCGTCGCCGCGCTCGGTTCGGCGATCGCGCTGCTGGAACTGGCGGTGGAGCCGTTGATCCGGCTGACGGGCTGGTCACGCAAGCGCGTCGCCTGGCTGACGGGGGGTGCCTGCTTCCTGGCCGGCATGCCCTCGGCGCTCTCCTTCAACCTGTGGGAGGCGGTGCGGCCGCTCGGCTTCGTGCCGGGCTTCGGCGATGCGAACATCATGGAGGCGGCGGACCGCCTGACCTCCAACCTGATGCTGCCCGCGGGCGGCTTCTTCCTGAGCTGGCTTGCCGGCCACGCGCTGCGCGAGGCCGCGCTGGCGGACACGCTCGGCATGGGCGCCGGCGTCGCGCGCGCGGTCGGCGCGATGCTGCGCTGGCTGGTGCCGGGGCTGATTCTACTGTTCGTCGTCTTCGGGCACCTCGGCGACTGAGGCGCCCGCTCCGTCAGGCCTTGCGTTCGATGAGTTCGATCCGCACGCGGTCGGGCGCCTCGAAGAAGGCGATGCGGACGCCGGGGCGGGCCTCGCGCGGCTCGACGACGAAGATGGCGCCGCGGGCACGCAGGTCGGCGACGGCGGCGTCGAGGTCGTCCACCGCGAGGCCGAGATGCTCGATGCCGATGAAGGGTGCCTCGGGCACGCGATGCATCGTCGCGGGCACCTGCTCGACGAAAAGCCGCATGCTGCCGAGGTCGAGAATGATGCGGAGCGCGCCGCGCACATCCATGCTCGCGACTTCCTTCGCGCCCAGCGCATCCACGTAGAAGGACGCGGCCGCGATGGGATCGGGGCTGCGCAGATGGATGTGGTCGGGCTTGTAGGCGATGGCCATGGCGTCAGACATCCAGGTTGGCGACCTTGAGGGCGTTGTCCACGATGAAGTCGCGCCGCGGCTCCACCAGGTCGCCCATCAACGTCGAAAAGACCTGCTCGGCATCCTCGACATCCTCGACGCGGACCTTCAGCAGCGTGCGCGTCGCGGGGTCGAGCGTGGTCTTCCAGAGCTGGTCGGGGTTCATCTCGCCCAGCCCCTTGAAGCGCTGGAAGGAGAGGCCCTTGCGGCCGAGCGCGAGGCTGCGGTCGAAGGCGGCCATCGGGCCGTGTACCGCGACCTCGGCCCCGTCCAGCAACAGCATGGCGGGGGTGGCGAAGTCGCGCGCCAGACGATCGCGGCGTTCGTCCAGCCAGCGCGCCTCCGCGCTTCGCAGCGCGGCGGCATCCAGCGTGTGGCGTTCCATCACGCCGCGCACCGTGCGCGCCATGGTCAGGCTGTCCGCGCTGGCATCGACCACCCAGCCGCGCTCGGAAGCGGGTGCGAGGGCGTTCAGGCGTTCGGACAGCGCGGCCGCCGCGGCGGTGGTGCGGCTGGCGTCGGTCGTCAGCGCACCGACGACGGCGGCCTGCTCCACGATCTCCACCGGCACGGCGCCCGCCAGGCGGCGGATGCGGCGCGCGGTCTGGCGGAGGAACTCCTGCTCCTCGCGCAGCGCCTCGCCCTCGACCTCGCGGCCCCCGGGGTAGCGCAGCCGCGCCGAGGCATTCGCCTTTTCGAGCAGGTATTCCTCCATCGCCCGGTCGTCCTTGAGGTAGCGTTCGTCGCTGCCGCGTTTCGCGCGGTAGAGCGGCGGCTGGGCGATGTAGAGATGGCCGCGCGCGATCAGCTCCGGCATCTGGCGGAAGAAGAAGGTCAGCAGCAGGGTGCGGATGTGGCTGCCGTCCACATCCGCGTCGGTCATGATGACGATGCGGTGGTAGCGAAGCTTGGCGATGTCGAAGCCGCCATCGGACGGCTCGCCGCGGCCGATGCCGGCGCCGAGCGCGGTGATCAGCGTGCCGACTTCCTGGCTGGACAGCATCTTGTCGAAGCGCGCGCGCTCGACGTTCAGGATTTTTCCCTTCAGCGGCAGGATCGCCTGGAAGGCGCGGTCGCGCCCCTGCTTGGCGGAGCCGCCGGCGCTGTCACCCTCGACGATGAAGAGTTCTGATTTTGAGGGATCACGCTCCTGGCAGTCGGCGAGCTTGCCGGGAAGCGAGGAGATGTCGAGCACGCCCTTACGGCGCGTCAGCTCCCGCGCCTTGCGCGCGGCCTCGCGCGCCGCAGCGGCGTCCATGATCTTGCCGACGAGGTCGCGCGTTTCCTTGGGGTGCGTCTCGAACCAGTGCGTCAGCGTGTCGGCGACGGCGACCTGCACCACCGGCTGCACTTCCGAGGAGACGAGCTTTTCCTTCGTCTGCGAGGAGAATTTGGGATCCGGCACCTTCACGGAGAGCACGGCCGTCAGGCCTTCGCGCATGTCCTCGCCGCTCAGGGAAACCTTGTCCTTCTTGGCGATGCTCTCGGCGTATTTCGCGACCACGCGCGTCAGCGCCTGGCGGAAGCCGGCCAGATGCGTCCCCCCATCCCGCTGCGGGATGTTGTTCGTGAAGCACAGCATCGTCTCGTGGTAGCTGTCGTTCCAGCGCAGCGCGAGCTCCACGCGGATGCCGTCGGCATCCTTGGTCGGGATGGCGATGGGTTGCGCGAAGAGCGGCGTCTTGCCCTTGTCCAGCCATTCGACGAAGGCGATCAGCCCGCCATCGTAGTGGAACTTCGCTTCCTGCACGTCCGCATGGCGTTCGTCGCGCAGCGTGATGGCGACGCCGGAGTTCAGAAAGGCGAGTTCGCGCATGCGGCGTTCCAGCACCGCGAAGTCGTACTCCGTCCGCGTGAAGGTCTGGGCCGAGGGCTTGAAGGTCACCTGCGTGCCGCTCGGGTGGTCGGACGGGCCGACCTCCTTGCAGGGCTGCACGGTGTCGCCGTGTTCGAAGCGCAGGAAGTATTCCCGCCCGTTCCGCCAGATGCGGACTTCCATCCACTCCGACAGCGCGTTGACCACGGCCGCACCCACGCCGTGCAACCCGCCGGAGACCTTGTAGGAGTTCTGGTTGAACTTGCCGCCCGCGTGCAGCTTGGTCAGCACGACCTCGGCCGCGCTGATGCCTTCCTCGGGGTGGATGTCCACGGGAATGCCGCGGCCATCGTCGGTGACGGTGACGCTGCCGTCGCCGTTCAGCACCAGGTCGCAACGCGTCGCGAAGCCGGCCTGCGCCTCGTCCACGGCGTTGTCGATGATCTCGAAGGCCATGTGGTGCAGGCCGGAGCCGTCATCGGTGTCGCCGATGTACATGCCCGGGCGCTTGCGCACCGCTTCGAGGCCGCGGAGGACGGTGATGGATGCGCTGTCGTAGGCCTCGGCCTCACTGCGCGCGGCGTTACTCATGCCGGCGGCAAACCCCTGATCGGAGAGATGCGGAAGTGCTTCCGCAATATAGGGATTCGCGGGTGATTCGGCGACCCTTACGGGGCCCTCGGAACCATAATTCCGGGCTCCGCCGCAAAGAATTCCGCGTGATCGCCGAGCGGGGAGAAAATGGCGGAATCCGTGGCTGTCAGAAAGGCCTGGGCCGGCAACGACAGCAGCGTCCCAAACAGGGCTTTGCGGCGTTCCTCATCGAGGTGGACGGTCGCCTCGTCCAGCAGCAGCAGGGGGGCGAAGCCACGGGCCTCGGCGATGAGCGCGGCGTGGGCGAGCACCACCGCAACGAGCAGCGCCTTCTGCTCGCCCGTCGAACAGATGTCGGCGGCTTGGCCCTTGGGGATGTGGAACAGGGTCA
>JAYRQX010000484.1:0-3450 GCA_041910415.1 Acetobacteraceae bacterium
CCTTCACCCGCGCCGGGATGGGACCCTGCCAGGGGCGCGTCTGCGGCCCCGCGGTGCATGCCACGATCGCCACGGCGCGCGGCGTGCCGCCGCAGGATGTCGAGCCCTTCCGCACACGCTTCCCGACCAAGCCGCTGACCCTCGGCGAGCTTGCCGCGCTGGATGTGTGACATGGCCCGGGCGTGCGCCTGCGACCGCGCGCGACCATGAGCCAGCGAGCGATCATCGTCGGCGGCGGGCTGCACGGCCTTTCCACCGCACTGCACCTGGCGCGGCTTCCGGGCTGGCGGGTCACCGTGCTGGAGCGGCGGCATGTCGGGCGGCATTCCAGCGGCATCAACGCCGGCGGCGTCCGCCGGCTCGGGCGGGATGTGCGGGAGATCGCGCTGTCGCAGATCGCCTTTGAGATGTGGCGCGACCTGCCGGCGCTGGTCGGCGACAGCGGCGGCTTCGTGCCCTCGGGCCAGGTGAAGGTCGCGGAGAGCGAGGCCGATCTGCGCAAGCTCGAAGCGCGCGCGGCCGAGGTGCGCGCGCTGGGCTGGACGCATGAGGAGGTGGTGGATCAGGCGGAGATGCGGCGCCTGCTGCCGGCGGTCGCGCCGCATGTCCTGGGCGCGCTGGTCGTGCGCAGCGATGGCGCCGCGGACCCCATGCGCACCGTCATGGCTTTCCGCCGCGCCGCGGTGGCGGCCGGCGCCGAGATCCTGGAGGGCGTGTCCGTGCTCGCGCTGGGCCGCACCCGGGGTGGTGGCGTCGCGGTGACGACGGATCGCGGCGTGATGGAGGCCGACCGCGTCGCGAACTGTGCGGGCGCCTGGGCCAGCGGGCTGGCCGCCACGATCGGGGAGCACCTGCCGACCGTCGCCAAGGCGAGCATGATGATCGTGACGGAGCGCATGCCGCGCTTCTGCGCGCCCACGGTCGGCAGCGCGTCGCGCGCGCTCTCCTTCAAGCAGACGGAAGCGGGGACGGTGGTGATCGGCGGTGGGCATCAGGGGAAGAACGACCTGGCGACCGAGACGGCGTCGGTGGATTTCGCCAATCTCGCCAAGGCGGCCCGCATCGCATCGGCGTTGTTTCCCTGTGTCGCGGGGGCGCGGATCGTGCGCAGCTGGTGCGGGATCGAGGCCCGGACGCCGGACGAGATCCCCGTGATCGGAGAGAGCGCCACGCTCCCGGGCGTCGTGCATTCCTTCGGCTTCTCCGGGCATGGGTTCCAGCTCTGCCCGGCCGCCGGCGCGGCGGTCGCCGAACTGATGGCGCGCGGTGCGACGAACATGCCCGTCGCGCCCTTCACGCCGGCCCGCTTCGCGCAGGCCAAGGAGGCCGCATGACCCCTGCCCTGCAGATCGAGGGCCTGCGCACGGAGTTCCGCATCGGCGGCCAGTGGCACCCGGCGGTGCGCGACCTGTCGCTGATGCTGATGCCGAACGAGACGCTGGCGCTGGTGGGCGAAAGCGGCTGCGGCAAGAGCGTCACGGCAATGTCCGTCATGGGATTGATCAGGCCGCCGATCGGGCGTGTGGCGGGCGGGCGGATCCTGCTGGATGGGGAGGACATCGCCGGGCTGCCGGAATCGCAGTTGGAACGCGTGCGGGGGAACCGCATGGCGATGATCTTCCAGGAGCCGATGACGGCGCTGAACCCGGTGATGACCGTGGGCGACCAGGTGGCCGAGGCGCTGCGCATCCATCGCGGCCTGTCGCGCGCGGAGGCGCGGGAGAAGGCGCTGGCGCTGTTCGAGGAGGTGAAGATCCCCTCCGCCGCGACGCGGCTGAAGGAATATCCGCACCAGTTCTCCGGCGGCATGCGTCAGCGCGTGATGATCGCGATCGCGCTGGCCTGCGAGCCCGCGGTGCTGCTGGCCGATGAGCCCACCACGGCGCTGGACGTGACCATCCAGGCGCAGGTGCTCGGCCTGCTGTCCGATCTGCGCAAGCGCCACGGCATGGCGGTGCTGTTCATCACCCACAATCTGGGCGTGGTCGCGCAGATCGCGGACCGGGTCGCCGTGATGTATGCAGGCGAGATCGTCGAACAGGGGCCGGTCGCGAGCATCTTTGCCGCGCCCGCCCATCCCTATACCCGCGCGCTGTTTGCCGCGATTCCGCGGCTGGACCGCCCGGATGCGCCGCTGGCCGCGATCCCCGGCCGCGTGCCGCCGCTGGATGCGATGCCGTCAGGCTGCCGTTTCGCGCCGCGCTGCCCGCTGAAGCGCGCGGGCTGCGAGCGGGAGCAGGTTCTGGCCCCCTTCGCCCGGGATCATGACGCGCGCTGCCATGTCGCGACGGAGGCCGTGCATGCTTGATCCCACCGGCCGCGTCGCGATGGTGAGCGGTGCGGCACGCGGCATCGGCCGCGCGACGATGGAACGTCTGCTGTCGTTGGGGTACAGCGTCAGCGCCGGCGTGCGGACACCGGCGAAGCTCCCCGCCGCCGAAGGGCTGTTCGCGACGTGCTACGAGGCGGATGAGGATGGCAGCGCCGAAGCCTGGGTCGCGGCAACCATGGACCGCTTCGAGCGCATCGATGCGGTGGTGAACTGCGCCGGCATCAACCCGATGGGACAGGCGCTGATCGCGGAGGATGAAGGCGCGATCGACCAGATGTGGCGCGTCAACGTGAAGGGACCGATGCGCGTGACGCGCGCGGCCTGGCCGCACCTGATCGCAGCGAAGGAGGGACGGGTGGTCAATGTCGCCTCGCTCTCCGGCAAGCGGTTGCGCAACCTGAATGCCGGCTATGGCATGAGCAAATTCGCGCTGATCGCGCTGACACAGGCCTTTCGCAAGCAAGGCTATGATCATGGCATCCGGGTCAGCGCGCTCTGCCCGGGCTTCGTCATGACGGACATGACCGTGAAGTCCCCCTTCCCCCGCGAAGGCATGTCGCGCGCGGAGGATCTGGCGGTGCTGGTCGAGACGCTGCTCCGCCTGCCCAACACGGCCCATGTCGCGGAGCTTCTGGTGAACTGCAAATACGAGGATCTGGTGTGAAGCCCGTCAGACTGCTCGACCAGGATCGGCCTGCATTGCGCTTCGTCCTGGATGGCGTCGCGATGGAGGCGCGGCAGGGCGATACGCTGCTGACCGCGATCCTCGCGGGCGGCGGCGGGCGGCTGCGCGAGAGCGAGTTCGGCGACGGGCCCCGTGCGGGCTTCTGCCTCATGGGCGCCTGCCAGGATTGCTGGGTGGTCGTCGAAGGCCGCGGCACGGTGCGCGCCTGCGGCACGCTGGTCGAGGATGGCATGGAAGTGACGCGGCGATGACGCCCGGTCGGCCACTCCGCACCGTTGTCGTCGGTGCCGGCCCGGCAGGGGTGCGGGCCGTGGAGCAGCTGGTGCAGGCCGGCCTGCGCCCGGTCTGGGTCGAGGAAGCGCCCGATGGCGGCGGGCGCATCTACCAGAAGCCGCCGCCAGGCTTCGCGCGCACGGCCGAGGCGCTCTACGGC
>JAYRQX010000485.1:0-5992 GCA_041910415.1 Acetobacteraceae bacterium
GCCCGCCGGTGGTCCGGCGAAGCCAAGGGCCGCGGAGGCGGCCCGCCCGGCGTTTGAGGGGCACAAAGGTCAATCCTTTGTGCAGCGGGTATGAGAGCGGATCTAGCGCGGACGCGACGGCGGCGCCGGGCGGATCAGCGTGCAGCCGTAGCGCGGCTGCGCGGCGTCGTAGCGTGCCAGCGCCTGCCGGCCGGAGAACAGCGTGGCAAGGCGAAGCAGGAAGGCGCGGTCGACCTCGAAGGTCTGCGCCTCGTCGCGCACCGTGATGCCGGTCAGCCGGTGCACCAGCCCCGGCGTGATCGGCAGTTGCGCGCGCACGAGGCACATCTCCACGCCGACATCCAGGGGCTGGCCGGCGCCGACGCCATTCACGTGGCGGCAGGTGCAGAGTTCCTTCGCGAGCATCGCGAGCAGCAGGTCGGTCCGGATGGCATAGAGGCCGCTGCGGAGGATGCGGAATCCCCGGGCCTCCGCCGTCGTGGGAAGGAGCAGGGCGAGTGCGAGGCAGGCGGCGCCGAGGCGACGGATCATGGGGCGCTGTCCCGGGCGAAGCACCGGAGCGCGGCGGCGATGAAGCGGTCGAGCTTCGACCAGTATTCCGCGTCATGGCCGGTGCGCACGATGATGAGGTCCTGGGACGGCAGCAGGATCATCACCTGCCCGAAGTGTCCCGAGGCCATGAAGAGATCGCGCGGCGCCTGCGGAAAGGGCACGGCCAGGCCCGCTACCTCCTGGTTCAGCCAGAAGCCGCCGGCACTGTAGAGTCCCTCCCGGTCGATCAGCTGCACGTAGTCGGCGCCGAGCCGGAGGTTGCGCTGTGCGGGGCTGAGCTGGCGCGACATCGCGACCCAGCCTTCGGGCAGGATGCGCTGTCCCTGCCAGACGCCGTCGCGCAGGTAGAGCAGGCCGATGCGCGCGAGGTCGCGCGGCGCCAGGTTGAGATAGCTGGAGCCCACGAAATTGCCCGATCCGTCGCGTTCCCAGACCGGCCCGACGCCGCGCCCTGGATCGCCTTCCATGCCGAGCGGATCGAAGAGCAGGGTCCAGGGCAGCATCGGATAGCGCGGGCCGGCGGCGGCCCGCAGCACACCCATGAGGATGTTCGTGTTGCCGCCGCTGTAGACCCAGCGCGTGCCCGGCGGCTCGGCAGCCATGGGCTGGTCGAGCGCGAAGCGCGCCATGTCGCGATGGCCGTCCAGGTAGAGCATCGGCAGGAAGGAGGATTCCGCCGCGCCATCCTCGTAGGTCTCGTGCCAGACGAAGCCCGCGGACATGTCGAGCAGATGGCGCAGCCGCACCCCACGATAGTGGGCGGCATGGCGGTCCGGCCCCGCGACCCTTCGGCGTTCCGCCGGAAAGACGGCCTGCAGCGGCGTGTCGAGCGCGAGCGGCGCGCCGTTCGGCAGGCGCTCTCCGGCCTGGATGGCGGCGCCGACCAACGCGGCCGTGACGCTCTTCGAGACCGACCAGAGCGCATGCGGCCGCGCCGCGTCGTACTCGGGATCGTAGTATTCGAACAGGATGGTGCCGCCGCGCGCGACCACCAGGCCATCCGTGCGGAAGCCGGCGTCCCGGGTGGCGAAGGGGATGAAGTCGTCGCGGCAGGCCAGACGGCCGATCAAGCCGCGGTGTCGCGCAGGCGCGGCGTCCTCGAGTCGCGGCCAGGCTGCGCCGGGCCAGTCCGGCACCGGCTGCGCGAGCGCGGCGGTGGCAAGCAGCGCTGCGCAGGCCGCGGTGAACGCGAAACGGGCGAGGGAGATCAGGCTTCGCTCCCATTCAACAGAACTCTCTTATGGTGGCATGGCCGGAGTCGGCTGTCATGACGACACGAGGCATCCGGATCGCCGGGCCTTCGGGGCTCTCCATCGGCTGCTCGCAGACGCGGAGACGCTAGATCGTCCCGCCCACCTGGATCACTTCGCCCGTCACCATGCCGGCAAGGTCGGACGCGAAGAACAGCACGGCGCGCGCGATGTCGTCGGCCGTGGCGAGCTTGCGGAGCGCGATGCGGTTCAGGAGCGACTCCTGGCCGGCCTCGCCGTAATTCGTCCACTGCTTCTCGCGGTTGGCGGAGGTGAGCACCAGGCCGGGCGCGACGCTGTTTGCGGTGATGCCGTGGCGGCCGAGTTCGGCCGAGAGGATGCGCGTGAAGCCGACCACGCCATGCTTGGCGATGCCATAGGCCTGCACGGGATGGATCGACGCCTTCAGTCCGGCGCCCGAGGAGATGTTGATGATCCGGCCGAACTTCGCGCGCTTCATCGCCGGCACGGCGGCGCGGCACGTAAAGAACATCGGCTCCAGGTTCATCGTCGTCACGCGGTCCCATTCCTCGTCCGGGACGTCCTCGAGCGGCTTCGGCGTGTAGTGGGTGGTGCCGCCGACATTGTTCACGAGGATCTGGATCGCGCCGTCCGCCGCCGCTTCCACCTGCGCGACCCAGGCGGCGGCCGCCTTGCGGTCGAGCAGGTCCACCTGCGCGGTCTGGATATCCGTGCCGGCGGCTGTCGCGGCCAGGTTCTCGGCGGAGACATCGGCCACGAAGACGCGCGCGCCCTCGCTCGCCAGCAGGCGGGAGATGGCGCGGCCGATGCCGTGCCCACCGCCGGTGACAGCGGCGACCTTGCCGCGGATGCCCAGGTCCATGCTGTCTCTCCTCAATCGGGGCGGATGCCGGTGGCGCGCACCACCTCGGTCCAGGCCGCGATTTCCGTTCGTAGTCGTGCGGTGACCACTGTGGGTTCGGCGAAACGAACAAAAGTGCCGGCATCGGCCGCGCGGCGCTGGACCTCGGGTTCGGCGAGTACGGCGCGCACTTCGCGCGTCAGGCGCTGCAGCACCGGCGCGGGCGTCGCGATGGGCGCGTAGAGCGCGTACCAGACATTGACCGGAAAATCCGACAGCCCCGCTTCGGGGAGCGAGGGCACATCGGGCATGGCGGGGTGGCGTTGCTCGCCCGTGGTCGCAATCGCGCGCAGCCGCCCGTCGCGGATGAAGGCGATCACCGGCGGCGGCGAGTTCATGTAGAACTGGATGCGGCCGGAGAGCAGGTCGCTGATCGTCTCCCCCGTGCCGCGATAGGGCACGTGCACGAGATCGATGCCGAGCCGCGCCTTCAGCAGCTCCGTGCCCAGATGATGCAGCGATCCGTTGCCCGCCGAGGCGTAGTTCAACTGCCCCGGCCGCGTGCGCGCATAGGCCGCGAACTCCTGCAGCGTGCGGGCGGGCACGGAGGGATGCACCATCATCACCTGCGGCGTGTCGGTCAGCAGCGCGACGGGCGCGAAGTCCGCCACCGTGTCGATGTCCGCGATGCCTTCGACGGCCGGCCGACCCGTCATGCTGCCGGAATAGCCGACGACGAGCGCATAGCCATCCGGCCGCGCGCGCTTGCCCGCGAGCAGCCCGATCGTGCCGTTGCCGCCGGAGCGGTTCTCCACCACCACGGGCACGCCGAGCCGCTGGGAGAGCGGCTCCGCGATCAGGCGCGCCGAAAAATCGGTACCGCCGCCGGCGGGGGATGGGACGATGATGGTGACGGGGCGCGCGGGGAATTCCTGTGCCCGCAGCGGCCGCGCGAGGGCGAGGCCGCCTGCGCCCGCCAGCATCAAGCGCCGGCTGCCACGCATCCTATTGCGCCCGGCCGGAGGTGAAGCCGCCATCCACGATCAGCTCCGTTCCCGTGATGTAGCCGGCCTCGTCGGAGGCGAGGAAGACGACGGCATTCGCGATGTCCCAGCCCGTGCCCATATGCCCCACGGGCACCTGCGCATGGCGCTTGGCGATCAGCGCTTCCGCATCGTTGGCGCCGAGCTGGCGTACCAGGCGATGCTCGACCAGTGGCGTGTGCATCAGCCCGGGAACGACGGTGTTGCAGCGTATTTTTTTCTTTGCATAGGCGAGCGCGACAGCCTTGGAGAATCCGATCACGCCCGCCTTGGACGCGCTGTAGCCGACATGCACGCGATCCCCGCTCATGCGCAGCCCGGCGATCGAGGAGATGTTGACGATCGCGCCGCCGCCCTGCGCCTCCATGATGGGGATGACGTATTTGCAGCCGAGGAAGGGCGTCTTCAGGTTGAAGTCGATCTGCCGGTCCCAGACATCCTCGGGCATGTCCACGGGATTGCCGGGATGCGATCCGCCGACATTGTTGACCAGGATGTCGATGCGCCCGAAGCGCGCCATGCAGGCATCCACCGCGGCCTTCACGGCCTCGGCATCCAGCATGTCGCAGGTGTGCGTCGCGCAGGTGCCGCCTTCGCCCGCGATGATGCCGCGTGTTTCCTCGGCCGCATCGGGGTTGATGTCGATCGCGAAGACCTTGGCACCCTGGCGCGCCATCAGCACGGCCGTCGCCTTGCCGTTCCCCCAGCCGGGCCCGACCGAGCCCGCGCCGGTCACCATCGCCACCTTGCCCGCGAGATCGAGCATCGCTTCCTCCGTGCGTGTTGCGGGGAAGCCTAGACCCGCTCAGCCGGCCTGCAAATCCGCGATGCGCTTCAGCGTCTCCGTGGGCAGCGGGCCCTTTGCGACGGCGCGTGCGGCGATCTCCTGCTGCTCGAGATCCGCGGTGCCGACGAGGATGGTGGAGAGCGCGTCGTTGCTGATCGCGAAGCGGATGGCGAGCTCGACCAGGCTTTCCGCATGGCCTTCCGCGACCAGCGGCAGCAACTTGCGCGCGGCGGCGACATCGGCCGCATAGCTGGGGCCGGAGGCGATGGGCGCCACGGACGGCATGGCGCCGGGATGGCGCGCCTCGGTGCCGGAGAGTGCACCGCCGGCCACGATGCGGATGCCGATCGTGCCGACGCCGCGTGCCTGCGCGTGGCGGATCAGCCCGCCGAAATCCTGGCCCGCGAGGCTTGCCGGCATCGGCCCGGCGCCGGACGGGTTCAGCAGGTTGTAGACGCATTGCGCCGTGTCGAAGGCGCCGCTGTCGAGCACGGTCCTGAGCGCATCGGTGTCGCCCAGCGCGGTGATGCCGATCCAGCGCGTCTTGCCCGCCTCCTGCAGCCTGCGCAGCGCCGGCACCGCGACATCGAGCATGGAGGAGAGGGTATAGGCGGGATCGCGCCCGTCCCGCGTGACGGGATCGTGCAGCTGGAACAGGTCCACGGAATCGCGCCCGAGGCGCTTCAGGCTGGCCTCCATGGAGGCCGCGATGGCGCCCGCCACGTCGCCGCGCTGCTCCGTCGTGATGCGCACCTTGGTGCCCAGCATCACCTTCGCGCCAAGCTTCGTCAGGATGGGGCCGAGCGTGCGTTCGGATTCGCCGTTCCCATAGATGCTCGCCGTGTCGAAGTAGTTGATGCCGAGTTCCAGCGCACGCGCGACCGAGCGTTCGCGATCCTTCGCATCGCCGCGCACCAGCAACCCACCGACCGCGCCGGCGCCATAGCCAAGCACCGACACCATCTGTCCGGTGCGGCCGAATTTCCGCATCTGCATCGCATGGTCCTTCCTGGTCGGCGTGAAGCCTAGCACCGCTTGCCCGCTGTGCGGCAGGGCGCTCTACTCCAGGCGAACACAGGGGAAACGATCCATGACCACGCGCCGCATCCTGCTGGGCGCTGCCGCTTCGCTGCTTGCCGCGCCCGCGCTGGCTGCCTGGCCGGAACGCAGCATCCGCATCATCGTGCCCTTCTCGGCGGGTGGAAACACGGATGTCATCATCCGCCTGCTGCTCGATCCCATGCGCGCGCGGCTCGGCCAGCCGCTGGTGGTGGAGAATCGCGCGGGCGGCAACGGCACGCCGGGCGCGGACGCCGCGGCACGCGCCGCGCCGGATGGCTACACGCTGTTCGCGGGATCGGGCGGCACGCTCTCCGCCAACCCCGTGTTGGTCGCGCAACTGCCCTATGACCCGATCCGCGACTTCGCGCCGATCGGGCTGGTGGCGCGTTCGCCGCTGGTGCTGGTGATCGGACCTGGCACACCCTTCACGACGCTCGCCGAATTCCTGGGCCAGGCGCGGCGTGCGCCGGGCACC
>JAYRQX010000486.1:0-2282 GCA_041910415.1 Acetobacteraceae bacterium
ACCGGCGCCCGCCGCCAGCGTCGCGGGCGACGTTCTCGCCGGTGCCTCCCGGCCAGAGGGTGGCAGGACGGCACCGGCCTCCGGCGTGGTTCCTCCTCCCCCGCCCGGTATGCCTGGTCGTGGCGGCGCTCAACGGCTCGCCGCCCCTGTCGAGCCCGCGGTTTCGACGTCCGAAGCGGCTCCGAGCGCAGCAGATGCCCCGGCCGTCATCGCGCGCATCCCGGCCGGCGCGGGCACGGCGGGGCCCGCGGCCGAGGCGATCGACCTCATGCTGGCATCCCCGGCGTCCCCAGCTCAGCCAGGCCCGGTCACGCCGGCTTCGGCCATCTCGACACCGCCAGGCTCGCTGCCTACCCCGGCGACAGCGCCCACGCCTTCACGGGGCTCGCCGATCTCGGTTGCGAAGTCGCCCAGTGCACCGGCACCCGCCGGCGTGGGCCTGCAACGCTCCGTGGCCGAGCCAGCCGGCACCGCATCGGCCCAGCTGGAGGCCGCGCCTTCGACACCCCCGGCCGCCATCCCCGGCCAGGCCGACAGGAGCGACAGCCACAACGCGCGGCCCTCGACGGTGGCGCGCACCGTTGCGCCAGCAGCCGGGGCCGGTGCCGGGCAAATCGCGCACGTCCTCGCGCCCGACTCCTCGGCGACCGTTCGGGCGGGCGACGAGCCGTCCACGTCCGGCATGCCGCTCGCGCGCACCGTCGCGCCAAGCACTCCATCTTCCGCGGTTGCCGCCTCAGCGCCGGGTGGAATAGTCCCGGCGAGTTCGGCCCCTGGCCCGGCGAGTGCAGGTCGTGTGTTCGATGGCCCGGCCGTGCCCGCGGTCCCCGGGGCCTCGCCCACGATGGCCGCGACCGGATCGGCTCACGCGGAAGGCGGCGTCAACCTGGGCCAGCAGACGACGCCGCCACCGACTCCGGCGATTGCACGCGTCGTGGACATTACCTCCGAGGCCACACCCCTGCCGGGGGCACTGCCTGCTGAGGCGACGGATTTCGCCGCGAGCAGCGCGCTGCCCCCGGAACTCACGAAAGGCCCGGCGCCGGTGGCACCCGTCCCCTCCAGCCAATCCCCGGACCTCCCACTCCCACCGCGGCAGCGGACGGCCCCGGCTGCACGGGGCCGCGCTGGTTCGGCGCCGTCGCCGGCGGAGGCCACGCCGCTCCGCGCTCCAACGCCGCCTGCTGGCCCGGCCACACCGGCCACACAGGCGTCCATCGCACGAACGCCGGCCTCGCCGCCGATCGAAGCAACAGGCGCCGCGACGGCGGTGCGGACGACGCCGCCGGCCATGGCCGCGCAGCGTGCGCCGGCCCCGCCCGAAGCATCCGCGAGCCCGCTGACCCTCGCGGCATCCGCGCACTCGGAGGACATCCGTTCGGCCGCCTTCGGCACGCCGCCGGTGAGCGGGGCTTCGGGCGGTGCTCCGTCCGGTTTGCCGGCGCCAACCCTGGCCCGCGTCTCGGACCTGGCCTCCCCAGCGGCGCCGCCTCCCGGTATTCCTTCGCTCGCGCCTTTGCCGCTTTCCTCGCCGCCTATCGGCCGCACGCCTGATGTCCGCGCCGATGTGAGCACGCCGGAGGTCGCGGTCGAGCCACCGCGCGCCGCCCCCGGCTCGGCGCCAGCGTCCACCGCCAGCGTGCCGCCGGCCATGCCGGACCGCACCCCGGGAAAGCCAACATTCTCGGCTCCGGCTGAACCGGCGCCGGTCACATCCTCAAGCTCGCTTCCTGCGAGCACGATGCCACCGTCGGCTCAGGCGACGGCGATGGGCGCGGCTCCCGCGGCTCCCGCGATCGCGCGCGCCGTCGAGCCCGGCCTTCCGGACGCCGCAATGCCCTTGGACGTGGCGGAGCTCCCGCTGGCCATGGCGACCGGCCAGCCGCCCGTCGCGGAGTCCGCCGGCTTGGGCGGACTGCCAAGCGCGGGAGGCGCAACGGAGTCCGCGGCCACGATCGCACGCGCGGTCGATTCGCCGCCGGCGGCCTCGGCACCGGCGGGCCTCCCTCTCGCGACGCCCGCCGGACCGCTGGAACGCGGCGCCAATGCACCCATGGCTCGCACCGCGAGCGACACCGCCCCCGCGAACTCCGTGAGCATGGCCCCGGCGCAGCCGTCGCCCCTGGCCCCCGTGTCTCGCTCGCAGCCGCCAACGAGCCCCGCGTTCCAGCTTCGGCGGCGCGCCGCGCCCGAGGCGCTGAGCGGCACGTTCGCGGCGCGTCCCGATGCCCCCCCGGCTCCCGCCGCCATCACGGATTCTGGGGGACCGGCAACCGTTCCGG
>JAYRQX010000487.1:0-3534 GCA_041910415.1 Acetobacteraceae bacterium
ACCAACGTCAACGACTTCCGGGCGGTGATCGTCGCCTGAACCGGCCGGGCGCTACTTCCGCTTGCGCAGGCGCCGTGCGGCGACGAGGCCCGCAACGCCTGCCGCCAGAAGCGACAGCGTGGCGGGCTCCGGCACCGCGACATATTGCTGGACGGCGGGGCTGGCGAAGCCCGACTGCGCCTGGAATGCCATCATCGCCGCGAGAAGACCGATATCCACCAGACGTTTCATGGGACACTTCACTGTTGATATGGGCCCGGGACCGGGCGCTTCAAAAAAGCAAATTTGGTGCCATTTTCATATTTTCTTATGAAACAGTCATTTACGGCCGATGCCCGCCGGGACCATTCGATGTCCGTAAAGCATGCCGACGCCGCCTGGAATCGGTGCCACACGCCGCGCGCTTAAGAAAATTAAGTAACTGCATTGTCATGGTGCCGGGAACTTATATTTGCTAAGAACGCGGTCATGCGCGATCCAGCCCTCGAAACCCTGCTCGCCCAGCGCGGTGCCGTGACCCGCATCGCCGCCGCCCTCGGCATTTCCACCGCCGCCGTCAGCCAGTGGCGCCGCGTTCCCGACGAGCGCGTGGCCGAGGTGGCCCGCGCGCTCGGCGTGGCGCCGGAAAACATCCGTCCCGACCTCGGCCCCGTGCCGCCCGAACCACCCCAGCGCGAAGGACAGCCCCTGCGCATGGCCAGCCGCATCCCCCTCCGCCGCCGCCGTCGCACCAAGATCGTCGCGACCCTCGGGCCTGCCTCTTCGACGCCCGAGGTGATCGAACGCCTCTACCGCGCCGGCGCCGATGTGTTCCGCCTCAACTTCTCCCATGGCAGCCATGAGGACCATGCGGCCCGCATCGCGATCATCCGGGCGCTGGAGAAGAAGGTCGGCCGCCCGATCGGCATCCTCGCCGATGTGCAGGGGCCGAAGCTGCGCGTCGGCCGCTTCCAGGGCGGGCGCGTCCAGTTGCAGACCGGCCAGCCCTTCCGGCTCGACCTCAACGCGACGCCGGGCGATGTCCGCCGCGTCAACCTGCCGCACCCCGAGATCATCGAGGCCGCGCAGATCGGCACGACGCTGCTGCTCGACGACGGCAAGCTCAGGCTCCGCGTGACCCACAAGCGCCCGGACCACCTGGAGACCGAGGTGCTCGTCGGTGGCCCGCTCTCCGACCGCAAGGGCGTGAACGTGCCCGACGTCATCCTGCCCATCCCCGCGCTCACCGAGAAGGACCGCGCGGATCTGGATTTCGTGCTCCAGCAGGGCATCGAATATGTCGGCCTCTCCTTCGTCCAGCGCCCCGAGGACGTGGCCGAGGCCAGGGAGATCGCCGCCGGCCGCGCCTGGATCATGGTGAAGCTGGAAAAGCCCCAGGCGGTCGAGAATCTCGACGGTATCCTGGCGCTGACCGATTGCGTGATGGTCGCCCGCGGCGATCTCGGCGTGGAACTGCCGCCCGAGGAAGTGCCGCTCGTGCAGAAGCAGATCGTCCGCGCCGCCCGCGCGCTCGGCAAGCCGGTCGTCGTCGCGACGCAGATGCTGGAGAGCATGATCAGCGCCCCCTCCCCCACGCGCGCCGAGGTTTCCGACGTTGGCACCGCGGTCTTCGACGGGGCGGATGCGGTCATGCTCTCGGCCGAGACCGCGGCCGGCCAGTATCCGTTCGAGGCCGTGAACATGATGGACCGCATCGTGGCGCGGGTGGAGACGGACCCGGGCTGGCGGTCGCTGACCGACGCCAACCGGCCGGAGCCCGAAAAAAGCTCGGCCGGCGCCATCGCCGCGGCCGCCCGGCAGGTCGGGCACACCATCGGCGCCGAGGTGATCGTCACCTTCTCCTCGACCGGCTCCACCACGCTGCGCCTGGCCCGCGAGCGGCCGGACCAGCCGATCCTGGGGCTGACCGCCAGCGAATCGACCGCCCGGCGGCTCGCCGTCGCCTGGGGCGTGCATTCGCTGGTCGTGGAAGAGATCCACTCGATGACGGAAATGGTGAACCGGGCCACCCGCGTGGCCGTCGCCGAGGGCTTCGCCAGGCGCGGCGACGAACTGGTGGTGACGGCGGGCGTGCCTTTTGGTACCCCGGGCACGACGAACGCGCTGCGCGTCGCCGTCGTGAAGTAGCCCGCTGGAGCCCTGCCCGGATGATCCGCCGACTGATCCTGCCCGTCCTGCTCCTCGGCCTGCTCGCCCTTCCCGGCACGGCGCGGGCGCAGCAGACCGGGCTCTACGACGTGACCGGCACCAATCCGGACGGCACCTCCTACCAGGGGACGCTGCTGCTGCAGCAGATCGGACTCGTCTCCTGGCGCGTGGTGTGGTCCATCGCCGGCGACCGGATCGAGGGGGTCGGCGTGTCCGCGGGCAACATCTTCTCGGCGGCCTATGAACTGGGCCAGCGCCCCGCGATCGGCATCTACAACGTCAACACCGATGGCTCGATGTCGGGCCAGTGGTCGGTGGTGGGGTCGAGCGGCATCGGCACCGAGATGCTGACCCCGCAGCCCGCCAGCACGACACCGACGCCGACGCCGGCACCGCGCTGAGGCGTCATACCTGCGGCACAAAGGATCCACCTTTGTGCCCCTCAAACGCCGGGCGGGCCGCCTCCGCGGCCCTTGGCTTCGCCGGACCACCGGCGGATCGGCACAGCCGACCGCGAGCGGGCGCCGTTCGGCGCCTCGGCCCTGCGGGCCGCAGGTCATACCGGGCTCATGAAATGCTGACGCATTTCATGCTTCACACGCCAGCGCGCCTCTGGCGCTCGGCTTCGCCGCACCCGCGGCGGATCAGCTTCGCTGGCCGCGGGTCCGGACTTAATGAGCCGCGTATCATACCTGCGGCGCGAGGCTTTGACTCGTGCCGAGGCCGCGAATGCGGCCCGCCGGTGGTCCGGCGAGCCAAGCAAACCGGAGGTTTGCGCCCAGCGCATGAGGGTCAGCAAAAATGAATACCAACGGTCAAAGCATTCGACCGTTGGTATCAGACCATCGGCAAGCCGGCATCAGGCTCCGGGCGGCAATCCCCGGCCCGCGCGTTCCTTGGCCAGCAGCGCGCGCTTGCGCGGCACGCCCCAGCGATAGCCCGTCAGATCGCCATCCTTGCCCACCACGCGGTGGCAGGGCACGGCCAGCGAGATGTGGTTCTGCGCGCAGGCCCGCGCGACCGCGCGCACGGCCTCGGGCCGTCCCATCGTGGCGGCCAGGCCGGAATAGGTGGTGGTGGTACCGAAGGGGATGCGCTGCAGCGCCTGCCACACCTGGCGCTGGAAGGCCGTCCCCCTGAGGTCGAGCGGCAGATCGAGCGCGGCGCGGGGTTCGGCGATGAAGGCGACGACCTCGCGCACCGTCCCGGCCAGCGCCTCGGGCGCGTCCTCGACCGCTGCGTTCGGGAAGCGCCGCGCGACGTCGCCGCGCAGCGCCGCCTCGTCCTCGCCGAAGCCGATGAAGCAGACACCGCTCGCCGTCGCGCCCACCAGCAGCAGGCCCAATGCGCTGTCGGCCAGCGCCACGCGGATCCTCTCGCCCGCGC
>JAYRQX010000488.1:0-1906 GCA_041910415.1 Acetobacteraceae bacterium
ACGGGCGCAGTCCGATCAACGCGCTGGAGGCCGGCTTCACCCGCGCTTCCGGCACCATCATGGACAGCAACCTCACCAACCTGATCGCGATGGGCTGCCTCTACGCCTTCGGTTCCGGCCCGGTGAAGGGCTTCGCCGTCACGGTCGCCATCGGCACCATCGTGCAGATGTGGACGGCGACGACGCTCGTCCGCCTCATCACCTCCTACTGGTACCGCTGGACCAGGCCCAGGGAGCTTCCGGCGCTCGAGAAGAAGGGCGTGGGACTGTGGGAGAGGCTGCGCCGCCCGCTGTTCCGCCTGGTGCCCGACGGCACTCGGATTCCGTTCATGCGGGGCGCGCGGGCCGGGCTGATCGCCTCGGCGATCCTGTCCACGGGCTCGCTCGCGCTCGTCTACTATCCGGGGCTCGAGAAGGGCATCGACTTCAAGGGCGGCATCCTGATCGAGGCGCAGACGCCGGGGCCCGCGGATCTCGCGCGCATCCGCGCGGAAGTCCAGCGGCTGAACCTCGGCGATGTCGGGCTGCAGGAGTTCGGCGCCAACGACCGCGTCATGATCCGCCTCCCCGTGCAGGGCGACGAGGCCGGCACGCAGCGCGCGGTGAACGAGGTGCGCGGCGCGCTGGACCGCGTGCAATCCGGCACCCGCATCCTGCGCACGGAAGCGGTCGGCAACCGCGTCTCCGGCGAGCTCTTCGTGGGCGGGCTGATCGCGCTCGGCATCTCGCTCTTCGCGATGCTGTTCTACATCTGGTTCCGCTTCGAATGGCAGTTCGGCATCGCGGCCATCGTGACGCTGATCCTGGACACGACGAAGACCGTCGGGCTGATGGTGCTGTTCCAGATCGAATTCAACCTGACGACCGTCGCCGCCATCCTGACCGTCATCGGCTTTTCCGCGAACGACAAGGTCGTGGTGTTCGACCGCATGCGGGAGAACCTGCGCAAGTTCAAGCAGATGCCGCTCCGGCAGCTGGTCGATCTCTCGATCAACGAGACGCTGAACCGCTCGCTCGGCACGTCCATGACGCTGCTGCTCTCGGCGGTGCCGCTGGCCTTGTTCGGCGGCGACACGCTCTCCGGCTTCGCCTGGGTGATGATCCTGGGCATCATCATCTCGGCCTCCTCCTCGGTCTTCATCGCGGCGCCGATCGTCCTCTACACGGGCGAGAAGCGGATGCGCCGCGGCGAGCCCGGCGCGGGCGAGGAGAAGCCGGGCGCGGCGGCCGCCCGCCCTTGACGCCGGGGCGTCCGTCGCGACGCCTCGTCCTGGCCCTGGCGGGCCTTTCCGTTGCGCGCCCGGCGCTGGCCGAGGCACCGGTCGCGCTCCGCCTGCTGGTGGGCGCGCCGCGCGGCGGCGGGGCCGATCGCTGGGCGCGCAGCTTCGCGCCCTTCCTGGAACGCCCCTGGCCGCGCAGCACGGTGACGCTCGCCAACCAGCCGGGCGAAGGCGGGCTGGTCGCGGCGCGGGCACTGGCCGACACGCCCGCGAATGGCAGGACGATCGGGCTGCTCTCCTTCCCCGGGCTGCTCGCGCGCGCCGTGGAGCGCAGCGGGACGGAGGTGCTGGACCGGCTGGATTTCGTGGCCGTCGTGACCGACGAGCCCGTGGTGCTGGTGGCGCCGCCGGGGGCCGATCTCGCGCAGTTGCGCGCGCGCCCGGGCAAGCTGCTGGGCTGCCCGCCACCGGGCAGCGCGGGCCAGCTGATGGCGGACGACCTGTCGGGGCCGCTCGGCCTCTCGCCCCTCTCCTTCCCGAACGCCGCGACGGCGCGCCAGGCGGTGCTGGCCGGCAATCTCGCGGCGGCGCTGCTGCTGCTGCCCGATGTGCTGACCGCGCTGCGCGAGGACCGGCTGGCGGCGATCGCGATCGGCGGCGCGGAACGGTCGCCGCTGCTGCCCGAT
>JAYRQX010000489.1:0-1747 GCA_041910415.1 Acetobacteraceae bacterium
AGCAGCGCGCTGTCCAGGCCGGATGTGGCGCCGATGGCGGTCATGATTGTCGCAGGATATGGGACGGAGGTTGATGGGGGGTTAAGGGCGGCTAGCCCCCACCCCCGGGCAAACGCTTCGCGTTTGCCCTGCCCTCCCCCGCTTCGCAGGGGAGGGAGAGGCTCCCTCCCCTGTGAGCGGAGCGAACGGGGGAGGGCCGGGGTGGGGGCAAGGCGCTACTCCACCGCGCTACCCCACCCCCGCATGCTGCCGCAGCTTCGGCATCACCTCTTCCGCGAGCCGCCGCATGCTCTCGCTCTCCCAGCCCGCATTCACGCCGGACCAGTCGAGCCCCGCCATGACAAGGTGCCCGAACGGCCCCATCTCGTCCCGCATCGCGACCAGCTGATCGAGCACGCGCGCGGAGGAGCCGTGCACCGTGCAGGCCTCGATCACGTCCTCCAGCGTCGTCTCGTCGTCGCTCATCTCCTCGCGCGGCTTCATGGTCGCGAGCAGCCCGGCGCGCCGCGCCAGCGACGACAGATAGTCGAAGTAGTAATGCGTCGCGCCCTCCGGCGCCGTGACGCGCGCCTTCGCCTCCGCATCCGTCGCGGCGACCACGATGTTGCGCGCGACGCGCCACATGCGGCCATCGACGGGCCGCCCGGCCTCGGCCAGCCCCTTGCGCATGCTGCGCCAATGCCCGGCCAGGATGCGGGAGGCCACGAAATTGGCGCTGATCACGCCCCAGCCCCGCGCCGCGGCCAGTTGCACGCCGAAGCTGTCGGCGATGCGGGCCGAGATGTGCACGGTGGGCCCCGGCTTCTGGTAGGGCTTCGGCATGAAGCCCACGCCGAAATCGGGCAGCACGTTGCGCGTGATGCCGATCGGCCAGGTCGGCCCGCCGAATTCATAGGGCGGCTCGGACGACCAGATCTTCTCGATCGTCTCGATCGCCTCGATCATCCGCTTGCCGCGCTCCATCGGCGCGATGTCGCCGAAGAGTTCGAAGTCGGACGCCAAGCCGCCGCTGCCGATGCCGAAGAGCAGCCGCCCCTTCGACATGTGGTCGAACTGCGCGACCTCGGCCGCCACGATCGCGGGGTGGTGGTTCGGCAGGTTGATCACCCCCGTGCCGAAATCCAGCTTCGTGCGGTGCACGAGACCCGCGAAGAACATCAGCGGCGAGGCGACGGGCTCGGTCGTCGCGGAAAAATGCTCGCCGCACCACACCTCGTCGAAGCCGAGCCGGTCCGCCACCAGGCATTTCTGTTCGTCCTCGGCCAGCGTCTCGTGCATCGGGCGGTGCGGCGGATGCAGCGGCATCATGAACAGGCCGAGACGCATGATGTTCCGTTCCTTCCCTGGCGGCGCCGCGATCAGCCCGGCGCCTCCGCAACATAGCCAAGCTTGCGCCGGGGGTCGAAGCCGCAGGCCCGGTACAGCGCGTGCACGGCAGGATCGGTGCGGGAGGTCAGCAGATGGACCTGCCGCGCGCCCCGCTGCCACGCATGGTCGAGCGCCGCCGTCACCACCGCGCGCCCATGGCCCTGGCGGCGATGCGCGCCATGCGTGACCACGTTCTCCAGCAGCGCATGGGGGCGCCCGCCGCCCATCAGGTTCGGCGCCGTCATCAGCGTGCAGCTCGCGACCAGCGCGCCATCCAGCTCGGCGACGAACAGCCGCATGTCGGGGCGCGCCAGGATCTCGCCCATGATCCGCCGCGCCGTCTCCGGCGCCAGGGCCGGGCGCTCCGGGTTGAGGTGGC
>JAYRQX010000490.1:0-1538 GCA_041910415.1 Acetobacteraceae bacterium
CCGGCTGCGTGCAGCCGGCGCCCGGCAAGGCGCCGGCGCGCCCGGCCTGCTGAAAGGAGGCCCGATGCTGAGACCGCTGCCCGCCCTGCACCCGCCCCAGCGTCCGCCCGCGGCCTTCGCGCGGCACCTGCCGGCGCGCGCGGCCTTCGGCTGGCTGGCCGCAGGCTGGGCGGATTTCCGCGCAGCGCCGGGACCAAGCCTCGCTTACGGCCTGTTCCTGCTGTCGCTGTCGCTCGCCGTGCTCGCCGCGCTCCATGCGGCGGGGCTGCTCTATCTCGCTTTGCCGGCGATCGCCGGCTTCCTGATCGTGGGGCCGTTCCTCGCGCTCGGCCTCTACGCGAAGAGCCGCGCGCGCATGGAGGGGCGTCCGCTCAGCCTGCGCGGGATGGTCCTGGTGCGGCCGGCATCCGGTGCGCAGGTCGCCTATGCGGGGCTGATGCTCGGTCTTCTGGTGCTGTTCTGGCTGCGCGCGGCCGATCTGCTCTATGCGCTCTTCTTCGGCCTGTCGCCGTTCCCGGGCGCCGAGGACGCGCTCACCAACGTCCTGACCACGCCGCGCGGCTGGGCGCTGATCGGGGTCGGCGGCGCGGTCGGCGGGCTGTTCGCCGCCTTCGCCTTCGCCATCAGCCTGTTCTCGATCCCGATGCTGATGGCCGAGCGGCGGGATGCGCTGACGGCGATGGGCATGAGCTTCGCGATGACAATGCAGAATCTGGGGCCGGCGCTCACCTGGGGGGCGATCATCGCCGCGGGGCTCGTCTTGTCCGCGGCGACAGGACTGCTCGGCCTCGTCATCGTGTTCCCGGTGCTCGGCTACGGCACCTGGCACGCCTGGTGCGCGATCGGCGCCGGGGATATCCGACAATGATCCCCTTCATCCTGATCCCGCTGTCGATCGGCATGGGTCTTGTCGGGCTGGGCGCATTCCTGTGGGCGCTGGCCAATCATCAGTTCGACGATCCCGATGATGCCGCATCGCGCGTCCTGTTCGCGCATCTGCACGCCGAACGTCCATCAGATCGCAGAGGACACCGCCATGGACAACTGGCTTCCAACGCTGATCACCGCGACACCGACCGAGGGCTTTGAGCTGGCGATCAAGCTCTCGCGCATGGCGATCAAATACACCCAGCCCGATGCCGCGGCGCGCGACCGGATGCGGCCCGACTACGCCGAGGATGCGGATTCCCTGATCGCCGTCTCACAGGTCGTGGCCACGCACTTCGCGACCGTCGCGGCGGCCAACGACCACTGGCGAGGGTCACGATGAGCGCGGTGCAGCTCGACGCCGGAGGATTCGTCGTCGAGGCCGAGGACCTCGCCCACGCCTTCGGCGTGACGGCGGATGCGGTCGTCCGCGATCTGCGGGCGGGCCTCCTGACGAGCCGTTGCGAGAAGGGAATCGGCGAGCATGACGGGTGCCACCGCCTGATCTTCTCCCACCAGGGACGCACGCTGCGGCTGACGGTGGATGGCGATGGCCGGATCGTCTCCCGCGTGGTGTTCGCGCGGCCGCCAGCGGCGCAGGCCGCGCCGCC
>JAYRQX010000491.1:0-3048 GCA_041910415.1 Acetobacteraceae bacterium
GCGCCGCCGATGCAGCCCAGCGCATGCCCGCCCACGATGCGCGGCGGCCCGGCGGAGGGCTCGGCCGGGCGGGCCCAGAGTTCGGCGCGGGAGATGCCCTGCGCGGCGGCGAGGCCGGGCACGAGGAGCAGGACGAGCAGGGCGAGCGGGCGGAGGCGCATGGCGGAATGCTAGCAGGGAAACGCCGGACGGCGATGCCGCCCGCCCTGCCACGGTCCCGCCACGGGACCGCGCGATGAAGCGCCGGACCGGACCTGCGGAACGAGGAGCATGACGTGGCCCGATACCTGGTGACCGGCGGGGCCGGCTATGTCGGCAGCCATTGCGTGCTCGCCCTGCTCGAACGCGGGGACGAGGTCGTGGTGCTCGACAACCTCCGTACCGGCCATCGCGCCGCGGTGCCGCGGGGTGCGCGCTTCGTCGAGATGGACCTCGCGGACCGCGCGGCGCTGGCCCGGCTGTTCGACGGGCCGCGCTTCGACGCGGTGCTGCATTTCGCCGCGATGTCGCTGGTGGGCGAGAGCATGCGCATCCCCATGCGCTACATCGCCGACAATGTCGGCCAGGCCATGAACCTGATCGAGGCTGCGGTGGCGGCCGGCTGCCTGCGCTTCGTGCTGTCGTCCACCGCCGCCCTGTTCGGCGAGCCCGACCGCATCCCGATCCCGGAGGATGCGACGATCGCGCCGGGCTCCGCCTATGGCGAGAGCAAATACATGATCGAGCGCGCGCTCGACTGGGCGCATCGCTGCCACGGGCTGCGCTTCGCGGCGCTGCGATACTTCAATGCCGCCGGGGCCGACCCCGCGGGGCGCGCGGGCGAGGACCACGATCCCGAGACGCATCTGATCCCGCTCGCGATCGATGCCGCGCTCGGCCGGCGGCCGCCGCTGACGGTCTTCGGCGACGACTACGCGACGCCTGACGGCACCTGCATCCGCGACTACGTGCATGTGACGGACCTCGCGGCCGCGCATCTCGCCGTGCTCGACCGGCTCGGGCAGCAGCCGGTCTGCCGCTACAACATCGGCAATGGCGCGGGGCATTCCGTGAAGCAGGTCATCGCGGCGGTCGAGCGCGTGGGCGGGCGCCCCGTGCCGCACGGCATCGGGCCGCGGCGGGCGGGCGACCCGGCGGTGCTGGTCGCGGCGAGCGGGCGGCTGCGCGAGGAATGCGGCTGGTCGCCGCGCCATGCGGAACTCGACGACATCGTCGGCACCGCCTGGCGCTGGCGCGAGGCGCATCCGAGGGGCTACCGCAGCTGACCGTCAGGCGTTGAAGCGGAAGGCGGCATCGGCCGCGGCGGCGTCGGCTTCGGGGGTGGTGGCGCTGCGGGCCGGCTGCGGCACCGGGCGCGCCTTGGTCTGCATCTGTTGCAGCAGGGTGTTGAGCCCCGCCACCACTGCCGGCAGTTGCGCCACCGGAATGCAGAGCAGCCCGACCGGCGCGGGCTGGCCGCCGGGCTCCGTGATGGCGAGCGAGAGCCGCGCGACGCCGTTGGCGACGATGACGTCGGCCACCGCGTCGGCGAAGATCGTGTTCTGCGACGCGGCGACCCAGGCGGGCGTCTTGTCCGACATCGCTATTGCTCCCTGAAGGCGCGGGTGAAGCTGTCGCGGATCGGCTGGGTGATGTAGCGCAGGAAGGAGCGCTCCCCGATCTGGATCATCGCCTCCACCGGCATGCCCGGCACGAGCTGGACGTTCGGCAGGCGCTCGAGCTGATCGCGGTCGATCAGGATATGGGCGCGGAAGTAGTTCTGCCGCGTGCGCTCGTCGATCGTCACGTCGCTCGCGACGAAGGTGACGTGGCCGTGGAGATAGGGCACCAGGCGCTGGCGGAAGGCGGGCAGGCGCACCTCCGCCTGCAGGCCGTTATGCACCACGTCGATGTCGAAGGGCTGGACGTTCACCTCGGCGATCAGGCGGTCATGCGAGGGCACGAGGTCCATGATCGGATCGCCGGCGCGCAGCACGGCGCCCACGGTGAAGAGCCGGAGGTTCAGGATGGTGCCGTCCTCCGGCGCCAGGATGTCGCGGCGCACCGCCACGTCCTCGGCCGCGCGCACCCGCTCCTCGGCCTCGGCGAGCCGCGTGCGGACGTCGCGGAGCTCGGCGGCGGCTTCCTGCATCCGGGCGTCCACGATCTGCCGGATCGCGCTCTGCGCCTCGGCGATCGAGGCTTCGGCGCGGTCGATCTGGCCTGCGAGGTCGGCGCCCTGGCCTTCCAGCGCGGCGGCGTTGCGCTGCAGCGCCAGCAGCGTCGGCAGGCGCTGCAGCCCCTGGCGCACCAGGGTCTGGGTCAGCTCCTCCTCCCGCCGGATCAGCGCGAGCTGCGCTTCCTGCGCGCGCTGCTGGCCGCGTGCGCTGGCGATCATGGCGTTCTGCTGCTCGATCCGGGCCTGCTGCACCTGAACCTGGCTGTTGAGGTTCGCGAGCCGCGCCTGGAAGACGGCGCGCTGGCCGGCGACGGAATCCTGCGCGCGCGGGTTGTCGGCGGCGAGCAGTTCCGCGGGGAAGGTCACCTGCTGCGCGCGCGCGAGCTCGGCATCCAGCCGCGCGGCCTGGGCGGCGAGCGACCAGCGCTGGGAGCGCGTGGTTTCGGTGGTGGAGCCGGCCTGGATGTCGTCGAGCCGCGCGAGCAACTGCCCCGCATGCACCCGGTCGCCGTCGCGCACGAGGATTTCCCTGACGATGCCGCCTTCCAGGTGCTGGATGGTGCGGCGCTGGCCCTCGACGCGGATCACGCCGGGCGCGATCGCGGCTTCCGAGAGCGGCGCCAGGATGGACCACAGCACGAAGGCGCCGAAGAACAGGGCGATCGCGGAAATGCCGAGGAACAGCGGGCCGCGCGTTCCCGGGCGTGCGGGGGGCGCGGCCAGGGGCGCGGACAGGGTGGGACGGTGCGGTGCGGGCAGGTTCTCCCGCCGCGGCACCAGCGCCTTCGGTGCGGGCGGTTCAACGAGGTCAGCCACCGCTCTGTCCCTCCAGTCGCCCCGCGCCGGCCGGCACGGCCTGCGGCCGTGCGGGCTGCATGAGCTTCTTCAGC
>JAYRQX010000492.1:0-3171 GCA_041910415.1 Acetobacteraceae bacterium
CTCCTCCATCGCGAAGCTGCATGAGTTCGTCGAAAGCCATCCCGAGGAATCGCTCAACGTGGTGCGCCGCTGGCTGACGCCGGAGGAGCGATGACCCCCCGCCTGAACGGGCCGCAGAAAGCGGCAACGCTGATGCTCGCGCTGGGGGAGGAGCATGCCTCCCGCCTGTTCGCGCGCATGCATGAGGATGAGATCCGCGACATCTCCCAGGCCATGGCGAATCTCGGGCCGGTGGCGGCGCAGGCGGTCGAGGATCTGTGCCGGGAATTCGCCGAGGCGCTGGGCCAGACGGGCAGCATCCTCGGCAGTTGGGAGACGACCGAACGGATGCTGCTGCGCACGCTGCCGAAGGAGCGCGTGACGCAGATCATGGAGGAAATCCGCGGCCCGGCGGGCCGCACCATGTGGGACAAGCTGGGCAACGTGAACGAGGCCCTGCTCGCGAACTACCTGAAGAACGAATACCCTCAGACCGTCTCGGTCGTGCTGTCCAAGGTGAAGCCGGACCATGCGGCGCGCGTGCTCGCGCTGCTGCCGGAAAGCTTCGCCATGG
This sequence comes from Acetobacteraceae bacterium, assembly GCA_041910415.1. Taxonomy (GTDB): domain Bacteria; phylum Pseudomonadota; class Alphaproteobacteria; order Acetobacterales; family Acetobacteraceae; genus JAYRQX01. Next base: position 554 of record JAYRQX010000492.1, read on the forward strand.
AGGTGATCACGCGCATGCTGCGCATGGACACCGTGCAGAAGGAGGCGCTGGAGGGCGTGGAGCGGACGCTGAAGTCCGAGTTCATGTCCAACCTCGCCCGCGCCCAGCGCCGCGACCCGCATGAGATGATGGCCGAGATCTTCAACAATCTCGACCGGCAGTCGGAATCGCGCATCCTGGCCGCGCTCGAGGACCGGTCGCGCGAGGCGGCCGAGAAGATCCGTGGCCTGATGTTCACCTTCGACGACCTGTTGAAGCTGGACGGCGCCGGCGTGCAGGTGCTGCTGCGGAGCGTGGACAAGACCCAGCTCGCACTGGCGCTGAAGGGGGCGTCGGAGCAGATCCGCGAGCTCTTCCTGCGCAACATGAGCGAGCGGGCATCCAAGATCCTGCGCGACGACATCGCGGGGCTGGGTCCGGTGCGGCTGCGCGACGTGGACGATGCGCAGGGCGCGATCGTGCTGATGGCGAAGGATCTCGCCGCGCAGGGACAGGTCACGCTTCAGGATGCACGCGACGAGGAGATGCTGGCCTGAGATGAGCGCCGCCTTTGCCCCGCTTCGCCCGCCGCAGCCGCTGGAGACGGCCTTCCGCCCGGCGTTCGCGACCGCCGAGGATCCGCCGCCGACCGGGATCGGCGATGCGGCGCCGGACGCACCGGGCGACGAGGCCGCGGCCCTTGCCGCATTCGCCGAGGAGGTGCGTGCCGAAGGCTATGCCGCCGGTCTCGCTGCCGGGCGGTGCGCGGCGGAGGAGGCGGGCCGGGAACGCATCGCGGCCGCGCTCGATGGCGTGGCCGATGCGCTGCCGCGGGCGCAGGACCAGGCCGCCCTGGCGGCGGAGGAGGCGGCGCGCGACCTGGCCGGGCTTGTGCTCGCGATGCTGGACACTGCGCTGCCTGGGCTGGCGGCGGAGCGTGCGCCGGACCTGCTGCAGCGGCTGGCCGAGCAGTTGCTGCCGCGGCTGAAGCTGCTCCCCGCGCCGCGCTTCGTCGTGGCGCCCGGCCTGGCAGCGGCGCTCGCGCCGATCCTTGGTGATCTCGACGTCGCGCTGGCCGAGGACGCGGCGTTGCCGGCAGGCGATGCGCGGATCGAATGGCAGGCGGGCCTTCTGCGCTTCGATCGCGCCGCGCGCATGGCCGCGTTGCGCGAGGCCTTCGCAGAGGCCGGCATCGGAATGGAGATGTAGGGAATGTCCGGCAGCACGGCGCTCGAAGAAATCACCGAGAGCACGGACCAGGTCGCGCCCACCCGGGACCTGGATGCCGTCTATGACATCCCCGTGCAGGTCAGCGCGGTGCTGGGTCGCGCGACGATGCAGGTCTCGCAACTGCTCAAACTGGGCCGCGGCGCGGTGGTGGAGCTCGACCGCAAGCTGGGGGAAGCGGTGGAGATCTACGTCAACAACCGCCTGGTCGCACGGGGCGAGGTGGTGATGGTGGACGACAACCGCCTGGGCGTGACGATGACCGAGATCGTCAAGGCGGATCGCGCGGTCTGACGATGGCGCGCATGCTCATCGTAGGCTCGCTGGAAGCCGAGCTTGGCCAGGCAGCCCGGATCGCGGCGGCGCGCGGGGCGCGGCTGTCGCAGGCGGCGGGCGTCGCGGCGGCGCTGGAGACGATGCGGGCCGAAGGCGCGGACCTCGTGCTGTGCGACGTGGTGCACGATGTCGGCTGGCTGGTGCAGGCGTTGGCCACCGAGCGCATTGCCTGCCCCGTGGTCGCCTGCGGTCGGCAGGACGATGCCGCGGCCGCGGTGCGCGCGATCCATGCGGGCGCGAAGGAATTCCTGCCCTTGCCGCCGGAGCCGGATCTGATCGCGGCCATGCTGGAGGCGGTCGCCGGCGCGCCGGAGAAGCCTGTCCATTCCGACCCGACCATGGCCGCGCTGCTGGCGCGTGCCGCGCAGATCGCGCGGTCCGAAGCCTCCATCCTCGTCACGGGCGAAAGCGGTACGGGCAAGGAAGTGCTGGCGCGGCATATCCATGCAACATCCCGCCGCGCGCAGGGCCCCTTCGTCGCGCTGAACTGCGCGGCACTGCCCGAGAGCCTGCTGGAGAGCGAGCTGTTCGGCCATGAGAAGGGCGCCTTCAGCGGCGCCGTCGCGGCCCGGAAGGGAAAATTCGAACAGGCCGACCAGGGCACCTTGCTGCTGGACGAAATCGGCGAGATGGACCCGCGGCTGCAGGCCAAGCTGCTGCGCGCCATCCAGGAACGGGAAGTGGATCGCCTCGGCGGCACGCAGCCGGTGAAGGTCCATGTGCGCATCCTCGCCGCGACCAACCGCGATCTCGCGCTGGAGGTCGCGAAGGGGCGCTTCAGGGAGGACCTCTATTTCCGTCTCAACGTCGTCGCGCTGCGCATTCCGCCGCTGCGGGAGCGCCCGGCGGACATCCTGCCGCTCGCCCGGCATTTCTGCGCCCGCTACGCCCGCGCCAACGGCCTGCCGGACCGGCCGCTTCAGCCGATGGCCGAGGCGCTGCTGCTGCAGCATGCCTGGCCGGGCAATGTGCGGGAGCTGGAGAACGCCATCCACCGCGCCGTGCTGCTGGCGCGCGGCGATGCGATCGGGCCCGATGCCATCGAGCTCACCCCCGCCGCGCCGCGGGACGAACCC
>JAYRQX010000493.1:0-3788 GCA_041910415.1 Acetobacteraceae bacterium
CGCGGCGCCCGACGTCACGGGCACGACCTCGGCGCCCAGCAGCTTCATGCGAAAGACGTTGGGCTTCTGGCGCTCGACATCCGTGGCCCCCATGAAGACCACGCATTGCAGGCCGAACAGCGCGCAGGCGGTCGCCGTCGCGACACCGTGCTGGCCGGCGCCGGTCTCGGCGATCACGCGCGGCTTGCCCATGCGCCTGGCGAGAAGGATCTGCGCCAGCACGGCGTTGATCTTGTGCGCGCCGGTGTGGTTCAGCTCCTCGCGCTTGAAATAGACCTTCGCACCCTGCCCTTCGGGCGCGGTGGCGCGCAGGTGCTCGGTCAGGCGTTCGGCGTACCACAGGGGGGAAGGCCGGCCGACATAGTCCTTCAGCAACCGGCGCCATTCGGCCATGAAGGCCGGGTCCTGCTTCGCGCTGTTGTAGGCCGCCTCGACCTCGAGGATCAGCGGCATCAGCGTCTCGGCGACGAAGCGGCCGCCGAAGATGCCGAAACGGCCGCGGCCGTCGGGTCCCTGGCGGAGTGAATTCGGAAGGGGCTTGTTCAAGGCGGACTTTCCCGGGACCTGTCCCGGGGCCTCATAGCCTGCCCCGGCCTGAAGGTGTAGGGTGCCAGCGGCGCCCCCGCGGCCCGCCTGCCGCCCGCGACGCCATGCTTTGGCAGTTGGGGAACCTTGATGCAATTCGATGTCGTCATCGTCGGCGCCGGCCCCGCGGGGCTGAGCTTCGCCCGTGCCCTGGCGCCCACCGGCCTCACCATCGCCCTTGTCGAGCGCCAGCCCGAAGCGGCGCTGGCCGACCCCGCCTTCGACGGGCGGGAAATCGCGCTGACCCACCGGTCCGAGGCCATCCTGGATGCCATGGGCGCCTGGGAGCGCATCCCGGCCGAGGAGAAATCCGAACTGCGCACGGCGCACGTCATCAACGGCGCGGGGCACCACCGCCCCATGGTGTTCTCCGCCGGCGGCGGGCCGATCACGCGATCAAAAGGGCCGCTCGGGCACCTCGTGCCGAACCACCTGATCCGCCGCGCGGTCTATGAGAGTGCGAAGGAGCGCCCGGAGATCACCATCATATCAGGCACGGCGGTGAGTGCGGTCGAGACGGGCAGGGAGGAGGCGCGCGTCGTCCTCGCCGACGGAAAGGGCGAGATCGCCTGCAGGCTGGTCGTCGCCGCCGATACGCGGTTTTCGGAAACGCGCCGGCGCCTCGGCATCCCCGCGCACATGCATGATTTCGGCAAGGCCATGATGGTCTGCCGCATGGCGCATGAGATGCCGCACCACCACGTCGCGACGGAATGGTTCGACCACGGCCAGACCTTCGCCATGCTGCCGCTGAACGGCGACGTCTCCTCCGCCGTCCTCACTCTGCCGGCGCGGCAGATCGACCGGCTGATGGCGCTGGACGAGGACGCCTTCGGCGCCGAGATGACCGAACGCTACGGCGCGCGGCTGGGGAAGATGAGGCTGGTCTCGACGCGCCACGCCTATCCGCTGGTGACGGTCTATGCGGACCGCTTCGTCGCCGAACGCTTCGCCCTGATGGGCGATGCGGCGGTCGGCATGCACCCCGTCACGGCGCATGGCTTCAACCTGGGCCTGGTCGGCGCGGATATCCTGTCGCGCGAGATCGCGGCGGCACAGCGGCGCGGCCAGGACATCGCCGGGCGCGGCGTGCTGGCGCGGTTCCAGTTCGCGCATCGCCGCGCGAGCTTCCCGCTCTACACCGCGACGAACCTGGTGGCGGGGCTCTTCACCGATGACCGCGCCCCGGCGCGGCTGGCGCGGGAGGTGGTGCTGGGCCTCGGCCGCCGCCTGCCGCTGGTGCGGGCGATCGTATCGTCGCAGCTGATGGATGCGGGACGACGCGCCGCCTGACTCAGCCGGGCAGCACGGCCGTGTCGGCCCAGGTCACGGGGATGTGCGGCACGCCCTCCTCACGCTGCGGCGGCCCTTCGCGGCCGCCGAGCCGCGCATAGAAGCCGCGCGCCGCGTCGTTCGCCGCCAGCACCCAGAGGCCGAGGCTGGTCCGCCCTTCCGCCCGCTGGGCCGCGGCCAGGCTGCACAGCAGCGCTCGGCCGAGGCCGCGTCCCTGTGCCTCCCGCAGCACGTACAGCGAGGTCAGCTCGGCCGCCATGCCAAGCCGCGCGTCGCGCCCCGGCGCGGCGCAGCCCAGGCCGACAACCCGTCCTTCCAGCACCGCGACGCGGATGCATGCGCCGCGCGCGATCAGGTCCCGCCACATCGCCACGCGCCGCGCCGCATCGGTCATGGCGGCGAACATCGGCGCCGGCAGCAGGCCGGCATAGGTCTCCTCGCAGCTCGCGGCGTGGGCGATGCCCATCGCCTCGGCATCCTCGGGCCCCGCAACACGGATGCCTGCTGTCACGCGGCACGCGCCTTCGCGGCGAATTCCATCACCAGATCGGGGTCCTTCACCCCGCGCGCCTTCTCGACGCCCGAGGACACATCCACCCCCGGCGCACCGGAGGCACGGATGGCGTCCTGCACATTGTCCGGCGTCAGCCCGCCCGCCAGCAGCCAGGGCCTGGGGATGCTGCGGCCTGCGGTCAGCGACCAGTCGAAGGGCATCGCATTCCCGCCCGGCAGCGCCGCGCCCGGCGGCGCCTTCGCGTCGAGCAGAAAGCGGTCCACCGCCGGCGCGTAGCGGACCAGCGCCTCCAGATCGGATGGCCGCTCGATGCCGAGCGCCTTCATGACCGGCACGCCGAAGCGCGCCCGCACGTCGGCGCAGCGTTCCGGCGTTTCCTCGCCATGCAATTGCAGCAACCCAAGCGGCACCGCGGCGAGCATGGCCGCGATATCGTCGTCGCTCGCATCCACGAACAGTCCGACCCGCACCGGCCCGCCGCGGTGGCGCGCATGCAGCTCCGCCGCGCGCGCCGGCGTCACGTGGCGCGGGGAGCGGGGGAAGAACACGAAGCCAAGAAAATCCGCGCGTGCGGCGACAGCGGCATCCATCGCCGTGCCGTCATTGATGCCGCAGATCTTGACGCGCACCGTCATCGCATCATCGCGGCAGGGAGGCAGCGATGGACGCCGCGGCCGCGGCCGGATCGGCCGCGTTCGTGATGGGGCGGCCGACCACGATCCAGTCCGCGCCGGCTGCCACGGCATCCGCCGGCGTCGCCGAGCGATCCCAAGGGGAGTCACGCGTGGACCTCGTCATCCGCAACGTCACCATCATCGACGGCACCGGCGCACCGGCACGACCCGGTGACGTCGGCGTGGAGGACGGCCGCGTCGCCGCGATCGCCGAACCCGGCTCGTCCGCTCTCGACGGTGCAACGACCGAGATCGACGCCACCGGCCTCGTGATCTGCCCCGGCTTCATCGATCCGCACACCCACTACGACGCCCAGCTCCTGTGGGACCCGACTGCGTCGCCGTCGAGCGCGCACGGTGTGACGACCGTGATCGCCGGCAACTGCGGCTTCACGCTCGCGCCGATCATCCCTGGCGACGCCGACTACACCCGTCGCATGATGGCCAAGGTCGAGGGCATGCCGCTCGCCGCGCTCGAGGAGGGGGTCGAGTGGAACTGGTCGACCTTCGCCGAGTACCTGGACCGCCTCGACGGCGATCTCGCGGTGAACGCCGGGTTCCTCGTCGGACACTGCGCCCTCCGACGCCGGGTCATGGGATCCGACGCCGTCGGCAGCCAGCCGACCGAGGAGCAGCTCCAAGCCATGAAGGACCTCCTCTCGGAGTCGATCAGGGCAGGCGGGCTGGGCCTGTCGACCACCAGGGCCCGGACGCACTCCGAC
>JAYRQX010000494.1:0-5699 GCA_041910415.1 Acetobacteraceae bacterium
GAAAGCAGCGGCGTGCCGGCCAGCGCACCAAGGCCGCTGCGCTCGGCCAGCAGCGCGACGAGGTGGCGGCGGAGCGCGACGCAATCGGCCGCCGCCGCGCTGCCCGCATCCATATGGCCGTTCCAGGCGACCAGCCGCGCATGCAGCGCCGCGGCCTCGGGCGGCGGCACCACGGTCTTCAGCGCGGCGACCAGTTCCTGCGCCGGGATGGACAGCGTGTCGCCATGGATGCGCGCCGCGCCGTCCACGCTGCGATGCGCCGCATCGGTCAGCAGCTCGGCGATGCGCTTCGCGCGGTGCGGCGGGTGACAGTCCGTGCAGATGTAGTCGGGGTGGTCATCGGCGACGACGCGGTTGTTCGCGGTGACGATGATGCCGCCGGGCGGGTCGATCAGGCGCGGCATGTCCTCATGCGCGATCCAGCCCTGCCATTCCTGCGCGCCGGTCCAGCCGGGAACGGGCAGCCAGCCATTCTCCCGCCCGCGCTTCGGCACGCGGGCGCGGAGCAGGAAGCCGATGCGGCCCGCGGTGTCGCCCGCGACCAGGTTGTGGTCGATCAGCCCCCAGCCGCGCGTCGCCTCGTACAGCGCCGGCACGCCATCGGCACGCAGCATGCGCGGCAGGCAATCGAAGGAGAGATCGGTCTCGGCGAATTGCACGGAGCGGAGCGCCAGCGCGCGGCCGGAGGCCGGATCGCCGGCGATGACGGGGCCGTGGTGCGTCTCGATGATGTCGAAGGTGCGGGGTGCCGCGCCGCGAATGGCGATGCTGTCGGTGCGGCGCGTGGTCGCGCGCCAACCGTCCTTGAACTCGTAGCGGGCGCCCCCGTCGGCGAAGCGTTCGATGAAGACGTCGTGGATATCGGCGAAGGTGTGGGTGACGCACCAGGCGACGGTGCCGTTGTGGGCGAAGTGCGGGAAGCCCGGCACCCCCGGTACGGTCAGCCCCACGACGTCGAAGGCATCGCAGGCGACGTGGCCCTGCGCGTACATGTTGGGGATTTCGAAGACGCGGTGCGGGTCGCCGGCCAGCAGCGGCCGTCCCGTCGCGCTGAGATGCGGCGCGATCGCCCAGTTGTTGCTGCCGCCGCCCGAAGCGTCCGGTGCCGCGCCTTCCATCAGGGCCGCAATCGCCGGCGCCAGCGCGGCGAGGTCCGCCTCCCAGCGCTTCGCATCCACGCCCTGCGGCACGATCAGCGCGTCCAGCCCGCCGTCATCGTAGCGCAGCGACATGGCCGCCTCGGTGCCCACGACCGGCAGCGCCGCGGCACGCCAGAGCTTGAACCAGACCGAGCCCATCAGCAGGCCGAGGCGGCGCATCACGGCAACGCAGTGCCAAGGCTCCCAGGGCTCGGGCGTCGCGTCGAGCAGCGCGTATTCGATCGGCGCCGGACCCCTGGCGATGAAGGCGTTCACGCCGGCGACGTAGCGTTCCAGCATCGCTTTCGCGTCCGCGCCCAGCGCCGCCGCATCGCGGCGCGATGCGGCTTCGATGCCGAGACGGCGGGACAGGATGTCACCCTCCGCCGCCGGCGCGCCGAGCCATTCCGCCGCGCGGCCGACCGCCCGCCGCCGGTTCAGCTCCATCTGGAACAGTCGGTCCTGCGCATGCACGAAGCCCTGGGCGAAGAACGCGTCCGCGGCATCCCGCGCGCGCAGATGCGGCACGCCCTGGGCGTCGCGCAGGATGGTCACCCCTGCGCCAAGCCCCGGGAGTTGGAGCCGCCCTTCCAGTGGCGGCAGCGCGGCCTGCAGCGCCGCGGCGTCGAGCGCGATGGGCATGGCGATCAGACGATCTGGTTCTTCAGCGCTGCCTGCCCGCTGGTCAGGCGGTTCACATTCTCCACCAGCAGGTCGATGACGGCATCCTCATAGCGGCGCGTCTCGCCGCCCGTGTGCGGCGTGATGAAGACGTTCGGCAGGTCCCAGAGCGGCGAGGAGTCCGGCAGCGGCTCCTCCGCCGTCACGTCCAGCGCCACGCCGGCAAAGGCATTCTCGCGCAGCGCCGCGATCAGCGCCGCCTCGTCCACCACGGGCCCGCGCGCGACGTTCACCAGCCAGGCAGACGGCTTCAGCAGCGACAGGGCCTTTGCGTTGATGATGCCGGTGGTCTCCGGCGTCAGGGCGCAGGTCAGCGCGACCACATCCGCCCTCGGGATCAGATCGTGCAGCCTGTCGAAGCCGTGGATCTCGTCCGCGCCCTCGGCGCCGTTCGCGGGGTCGCGGCGAATACCGACGACATTCATCTCGAAGGCTTTTGCCAGACGCGCCAGGCGGCCGCCGATGCGCCCGATGCCGACGACGAGCAGCGTCTTGCCGGCGAGTTCGTCCTCACGCGTGGAGAGATCGCCGATCATCCCGCGCCAGTGCTTCCGGTGCTGGTTGTCGCGCGCTTCCGGCAGGCGGCGGGCGAGGGAGAGGATCAGCGCCATCGCATGGTCCGACACCGCGCGGGCATTGGCGCCCTGCGCGCTCGCCAGCCGCACGCCGGCGGCCTTCATGATGGCCTGGTCGTACTGATTCACGCCGGCGCTGATGGACTGCACGAAGCGCAGCTTCGGCGCGATCTTCGGAAGATCGTTCCGCCACAGGCCGGAGCAGACCAGCACGTCACAGTCGCCGATGACCTTGTCCATCTCCTCGCGCGAGCGGACATGGATTGCCTTGATGCCCGTGTTGCGCAGCGGGAATTGCTGATCGAAGCGATAGGCCACATGGGCGAAGCAGATCGTGATCTGGTCCTTGGGCGGCAGCATGGGAAACCCCTCCGGCTCTTGTCCTGTGGCGCCAAACCTCGCCCGCGCCGCGCCGTTCGGCAAGCCGTTGGCGCTCCGCGAGGCCGGCGCTATGACGGGTGGCAAAGGAGACGCCCCATGACGGACCTGTTGCTGCCGACCTCGCTCGTCGGCTCCTACCCCCAGCCGGACTGGCTGATCGACCGCGCCAAGCTGGCCGGCCGCTTCCCGCCGCGCGTGCGGGCGAAGGAACTGTGGCGCGTGGCGCCGGAATTCCTGGAAGAAGCGCAGGATGACGCGACGCTGCTGGCGATTCGCGCGCAGGAGAAGGCCGGGCTCGACATCATCACCGATGGGGAGATGCGGCGCGAAAGCTATTCCAACCGCTTCGCGACGGCGCTGGAAGGCGTGGACATCGACAACCCCGGCACCGCGCTCGACCGCAGCGGGCACGCCAACCCGGTGCCGCGCGTGACCGGGAAAATCAGACGGAAACATGCGGTCGAGGCGCGGGACGTGGCCTTCCTGCGCGCCAACACGGACCGGCTCATCAAGATCACGGTCCCCGGCCCCTTCACCATGGCCCAGCAGGCGCAGAACGATTTCTATTCGTCCGAGGCCGAGTGCGCGATGGACTACGCGGCCGCGGTGAACGAGGAGATCAGGGACCTCTTCGCCGCCGGCGCCGACATCGTGCAGATCGACGAGCCCTACATGCAGGCGCGTCCGGCCAAGGCGCGCGAGTATGGCATCGCTGCGGTGGAACGTGCGCTTGATGGCATCACCCAGCCGACCGCGCTGCACATCTGCTTCGGCTATGCGGCGATCATCCACGAGCGCCCGACCGGCTATTCCTTCCTGCCCGAGCTCTGCAACTGCCGGGTGCGGCAGATCTCGATCGAGACGGCGCAGTCGAACCTGGATACCGCGGTGCTGGAGACGCTGCCGGGGAAGACGATCATCCTCGGCGTCATCGACCTGTCCGACATGAAGGTGGAGAGCGCGGAGACGGTGGCGGCGCGCATCCGCAAGGGGCTGAAGCATGTCGATCCGGCGAAGGTCGTCGTAGCACCGGATTGCGGCATGAAATACCTGCCGCGCGAAGTGGCGTTCGGGAAGATGGTTGCCATGGTCGAAGGCGCGAGGATCGTGCGCCAGGAGATCAAGAACAGGGCGTCCTTCCGATGAAGCCCTGCCTGCCGCCCCTGGATGCGCTGCCCAGGCCGTCCTGGCGCGGGCCGGCGGGATCCACGGACTGCCATTTCCACATCTTCGGGCCCTATGACCGCTTTCCGCTGGATGCGGGGCGGCACTACGACCCGGCGGCGGCCCTGATCCCGGCCTATCGGCGGATGGCCGGCGCGCTCGGGATCGAGCGCATGGTGATCGTGCAGCCTTCCGTCTACGGCACGGACAACGAGTGTTCGCTGGATGCGGCGGAGCGGTTTGGGCTGGACAAGGCGCGCGTCATCGCGGTGATCGACGATAACTTCGATGATGCCGCGCTGAAGCGGCTGCACGAACGCGGCACGCGGGGCGTGCGCTTCAATGCCGTCAGCGGCAACGGCACGCCGATCGAGCAGTTGGAGACGCTGGTGAAGCGCGTCGCCCCGCTGGGCTGGCACCTGCAGGTCTATATGAGCGGCGAGCAGGTCGAGACACTCGCGCCGGTGCTGGCGAAGCTGCCCGTGCCGGTCGTGGTGGACCATATGGGCGGCGTCAGGACCTCGGACGGTGTGAACGGCAGGGAGTTCCAGGCGCTGCTGCGGCTGCTCGGCACGGGCCGCGCTTATGTGAAGCTGTGTGGCTACAGGATTTCAGCCGGCCCGCCCTTCGCCGATGTCACACCCTTCGCGAAGGCGCTGCTCGCCACGCCGGAACGCTGCCTCTGGGGCACGGACTGGCCGCATCCTTCCCTGTCGGAGTGGATGCCGGAAGATGGGCATCTGTTCGACCTGCTCGGGCAATGGGCGCCTGGCGATGCGACGCGCAAGCAGGTGCTGGTTGACAACCCGGCGCGGCTCTACGGCTTCTGAGAAGCGGCCCCCACCCCGGCCCTCCCCCGCTGCGCCGGGGGGGGGGTGACGCGGTTCCCTCCCCTGCGCCGCGGGGGAGGGGTAGGGGGGGGGCAAACTAACGCGCCGCCGGCTGCAGCATCAGCGCGAAGCCCGGGATGTAGGTCGTCAGGAACAGCACGACCAGCATCACCACGATCTGCGGCCAGATCGCGCGGCTGATGCGCGCCAGCGACAGCCCGCTGATCGCCATGCCGATGAAGAGGCAATAGCCGATCGGCGGCGCCGCCATGCCGATCGAGACATTGGTCACGATGATCGCACCGAAATGGATGGGATCCACGCCGAAGCGGTTGGCGATGGCGATCAGCATCGGCCCCAGGATCACCATGATGGCGATCTCGTCCATCACGGCGGCGAGCAGGAAGAAGGCGATGTTGAGCGCGGCCAGCGCCAGCCAGGGCTGGCTGATCGAATCCGCCATCCAATGCGCGAAGCGCGTCGCGATCTGTTCCTGCGCCACCAGCACGCCGAAGCCCACGGAGACCGCGATGATCGCGCAGACGATGGCGCTGGTCCGCATGGCGCCGACCACCAGCTTCGGGATCTCCCGCCATCGCAGCTGGCGTTCGATGAAGACGCCGACCAGCACCGCATAGATGCAGGAGATGGCCGCGGCTTCGGTCGGCGTGAAGACGCCGCCATAGATGCCGCCCAGCACGACCACGGGCGAGCCCAGCGCCCAGATGCCGCTCTTCAGCGACTGCCAGCCCTCGGCCCAGCTCGCGCGCGGCATGCGCGGCACGTCGTTCCGCCAGGCATGGACCCAGGCCACCACCATCAGTCCCACGGCGAGCACCAGGCCCGGCACGATGCCGGCGATGAACAGCCGCCCGATGGATTGCTCGGCGACGATGCCCCAGATGACGAAGGCGATGGAGGGCGGGATC
>JAYRQX010000495.1:0-2529 GCA_041910415.1 Acetobacteraceae bacterium
CCGCGACCGTCGCCGCCGCGCAGCCGTCGGAGGCGACCGGGCCGCAGCCCGAACTGCCGAAGGAGAAGCTCGTCATCGTCACGCGCGCCGGCAAGGAGCACGTCTTCAACGTCGAGATGGCGTTGACGCCGAAGCAGCAGGAAATCGGCGAGATGTTCCGCACCTCGGTGCCGGCCGACGGCGGCATGCTGTTCGACTGGGGGCAGCCGCGCGAGAGCAGCATGTGGATGCGCAACACGATCACGCCGCTCGACATGGTCTTCATCGCGCCCGACGGGCGCATCATCCGCATCGCCGAGCGCACCACCCCCTACAGCCTGGCGCCGATCAACAGCGGCGGGGTGGTGCGCGGCACGCTGGAACTCGCGGCCGGGACCGCCGAGCGGCTGAACATCCGCGTCGGCGACCGCGTGCAGCAGCGCATTTTTGGCAACGCGCCGTAGGGGGCGTCAGCCCCCGAAGCGGGCCTCGATCGCGCGCCAGACGTCCGGGCTGACCCCGAAGCGGCGGATACGCCTGCGCCCGTTGATCACGAGCGCGCCGTCCTCGACGCGCGGCGGGGTGTCGAAGCGCGTCGTCTGGCCGAACAGCAGCCGCGAGGCCACCATCCGGTCCCGATGGAGATAGGCGACGGGCAGCAAGGCCATCGCGAAGAACCAGATCGCGGGCAGGGCCGAGGCCAGCATCATCGCCACATAGGTCGGGTCCACGCTGCGGCCGAAGCCGGCCAGGAGCGTCATGCGGTCATGGATGTGCACGACGGCCTGCGCGACCAGCCAGAGCCCGAAGGCGAGCGCCGGGATGCGGCACATGATCCGCGAGCGGATCGGGATGGGCGGATCGTCGGTTGCGGGAAGCGCGCCGGCTGGCGAGAGGGAGGCACTCATGGCGAAGCTCCTCATGCTGAAGGGGGGCGGCGCGGGGAATCGTGGACCCCGCGCTGCCCCGCACCCATGAAGCGCTTCACACCCTTGCCCCTCCCGGCCCGTCCCCATAGGTTGCGGCCCGGTTCCGGGGCGTAGCTCAGCCTGGTAGAGCGCTACGTTTGGGACGTAGAAGTCGCAGGTTCAAATCCTGTCGCCCCGATTCTTCTGTTCGCTGGTCTGGTTCAGGAGTGGTTGACGCCATGGCGAATGACATCGTTGCCCGGACGCAGGCATCCGCCGCGGCCCGCATCTTTCGCGAGACGAAGTCGGCCATGCAGTCCGGCCCCGGCCGCCAGGCCTGGATCCTGGAATTCGAGCCCCGCGAGGCGAAGCTGCCGGACCCGCTGATGGGCTGGTACGGCTCGGGCGACACGCTTTCCCAGCTCCGCATGACATTCCCGACGCGGGACGAGGCGATCGCCTTCGCCCGCCAGAACGGCATCGCCTTCGAGGCCGAGGCGGAGCCCCCGGGCGCCGGGCCGATGAAGCCCAAGAGCTACAGCGACAATTTCCGCTTCGGCCGCAGCGAGAACTGGACGCATTGACGCGCGATCCCGCGTGCGCGGGATGCGGTCCTCGCCTAATATGGCCCAACGCGCCCTTAGCTCAGCTGGATAGAGCAGCAGCCTTCTAAGCTGCTGGTCGGGGGTTCGAGTCCCTCAGGGCGCGCCATTCCCCACCGGGCGTCCATTCTGCGCCCGGCCGGCAAGGTTGCTTTTGACTCAGCGCAGGGCGGGGATCTTCGGCCGCCGCGATGCCCAAAGGGGGGGTGGACGGTCAGTCCGATGAGACGGCTCACCCTTGGCCAACCGGACGGACCAGCGACCTTCCAAGCTGCCGGTCGATGATCGGGGTCCCCCAGGGCGCGACGATGTCTCGGCGGCCAGGCGCACGCCATTCCCGCCGAAACGGACATCGAGCGTCGGATTATTTGACAGAACCGGCTCGCCGGCCGCGGCGCGCCTGGGTAACCGACTGAAGAGCCGATGATTTCCATATCGGTACGTTGCTTGCAATGTCAGGGGCCGAAGCGATGGCCGGGCCAATCGTGGCGCCGGGTCCTTCGGGAGAGCGCGAAATGGATCGGCTTCGCAGTGTCACGCTTCTCGCCGGCCTTCTGTGCCTTGTTGCGGACCGCGCCTGGGCGGTGGTGGTCGTCGAGTATCTTGTTGTCCCTGAACCCGCGACCCTGACGATCGTCGCGTCCGGCATCGTCGGATTGGCGATCGCGCGGAAGTTCCGTCGGCGGAAGTAGCCTGCGGCGGGGACAGGACGGGACGTCTCCGGGGCTGACGGGATCCGGGGACGCGAAACTCCGCCCCGGTGCTGCGCCCGCCCAGACAGGCTGACTGTCGCTGCGGCCGATCCCATTGCGCTCGGCCGCCGTCGTCCTGCGCCGGTGGAGCCAGTGGTTGCGCCGCTGGATGGCTGGAGTGGACCGCATCGACCCGACCCCATCGCAACCGCGACGGGGTGGCCACTTTTACCAACGGCCGAATGCTTCGACCGTTGGTATTCATCTTTGCTGACCCTCATGCGCGTCATGCCGCAGGCATGCGTTCCGCATGACGCGCAAACCTCCGGTTTGCTTGGCTCGCCGGAC
>JAYRQX010000496.1:0-2816 GCA_041910415.1 Acetobacteraceae bacterium
GCCGAGGTCGACGGCGCGCGTGCCGGTTGCTGCTTCGTCGTCGCCAATGCCGACGATCCGTCGCTGGCCCAGTTGCGCTGCCTGCTGGTCGAACCGGCGGCGCGCGGCCGCGGCGTCGGGCGCGTCCTGGTGGCGCGGGCCATCGCGTACTCCCGCGCCGCCGGTTATACCGGGATGGTGCTGTGGACCTACGACATCCTGGTCGCGGCGCGCCGGCTTTACGAATCCTTCGGCTTCCGCCTGGTCGCGTCGGCGCCGGCGCGGGCCTACGGCGCCGATCTGGTCAGCCAAACCTGGCGGATGGATTTCGCGTGAGGTCGCCGGCCGTCGGCCACGGCCGGCGTTTGCGTTTCGCACCCCACGACGGCGCCGATCGCATCTCGCGCGGCCGCAAGGAAGCCCGCGTCATGACGCGCCGCGCAATCGGCGGCGCCGTCGCGCCGCTGGCCGGGCTGACCTGCGGGAACTCCTGCTTACGTTCGCGTAAGTATTGATTTATAAGCACTTTTTAGCGCGCTCGGGCGCCCGGATGGTTAAGATGCGGAACAGCATTCCGCCCCTTCCCCACCCTCCCCGCCCGATCATGACCCCCATCGTCTTGCGCCGCAGCAGCGCCTTCCTGTTGCTGCTTTCAGCCAGCGGCCTGGCCTGTGCCGCCGACGGCCCAGCCATCGCCGGCATTCCGCTGGAATTCATCTTCTTCGCCGCCACCCTGCTCGGCGTTGCCCTCTTCCACAACCAGACCTTCTACGTCGCGCTGACCGGTGTGCTCACGGTGGCGCTGTACAAGATGCTCTTCACCGGCTTCAAGACCGGCACCGGCCTGGGTGGCTTCGCCGGCCACCTCGGCCACGAATGGGTGATCCTCGCCAACCTGTTCTGCCTGCTGATGGGCTTCGCCATCCTCGCCCGGCATTTCGAGAAAAGCCACGTGCCGGTGATCCTGCCCAAGTTCCTGCCCGACGACTGGAAGGGTGCCTTCCTGCTGCTGGCGATGGTCTGGGTCATTTCCAGCTTCCTCGACAACATCGCCGCCGCGCTGATCGGCGGCGCCATGGCCCACCAGTTGTTCAAGGCCAGGGTGCATATCGGCTACCTCGCCGGCATCGTCGCGGCGTCCAACGCCGGCGGCGCCTTCTCGGTGGTTGGCGACACCACCACCACCATGATGTGGATCGAGGGCGTGCAGCCGCACCAGGTGTTCGAGGCGGTGCTCGCCTCGGCCGTTGCGCTGGCCATCTTCGGCGTGGTCGCCGCCAAGCAGCAGCATGCCTATTCGCCCATCCTCAAGGGCGCGCACGAACACACCCATATCGACTGGGCGCGGCTGTTCATCGTGATGCTGATCCTGCTCTTCGCGATGGTCACCAACATCGCGGTGAACATGAAGATGCCGGAAGCCGGCGAGCATTTCCCCTTCATCGGCGTCGCCGTGTGGGCCGCGATCCTGGTCACCATCCCGATCCGCCGCCATGACTGGGAAGTGCTTGGCGAATCGCTCAAGGGCACGCTGTTCCTGCTCTTCCTGGTCACCACCGCGTCGATGATGCCGGTCGAGAAACTGCCCGCCGCCTCCTGGCAGACGGCCTTCGGCCTGGGCTTCGTTTCCGCCGTGTTCGACAACATCCCGCTCACCGCGCTGGCGCTCAAGCAGGATGGGTACGACTGGGGCTTCCTTGCCTTTGCCGTCGGCTTCGGCGGCTCGATGATCTGGTTCGGCTCCTCGGCCGGGGTCGCCCTCTCCAACATGTATCCGGAGGCCAAGTCGGTCGGCCAGTGGCTGCGCCACGGCTGGCACGTCGCCGTGGCCTACGTCGTCGCCTATCTGGTGCTGCTGGCCGCGCGCGGCTGGGAGCCGACGCCGCTGCATCCGGAGGCCTTCGCCGCGCGGCAGGCGGAAGCCGCCGCGCGGTCGGGGCAGGCGCCGGGCCAGACTCCAGGGCAATATCCCGGACAGGTTCCGGGCCAAATGCCCAGCCAGATGGCGCCCCCGCCGGGCTACCCTCCCGGCATGGCGCCACCGCTGATGCCCCCGCCCGGCCCCGGGCCCTACGGCGGCATGCCTCCGCCACCGCCTTCGGGAATGATGGGTGGCCCCGGTCCCTATGGTGGCCTGCCGCCCCCGCCGCCCCCGCCGATGCCGGCGGAACCGAGCCGGCCGCCCGGCTACTGATTACGCGTGGACGGCGCGCCGTCGGGCGCCGTCCCGCCAAGCCTGACTTTCATGGCGAACCGTTCGCCTAGTACGCCACGCTGACCGCGACGAAGGCCGCGCGCCGCTCGGGCAGCAGGCCGAAGGCCGAATCGGCCTTGCCGCCGTAGACGCGCAGCCCGGCGTCCAGCCGCCACTTGTCGGCGGCATAGCCGGCGGAAAGCGTCAGGTTGCGCCCGCCGTCTTCCAGCGAGGCGAGCAGGTCCGCCGCCGCGCTCCAGCGGCCGGCCGGCTCGGTCCACGCCAGCCGCGCCAGCAGCCCGCGCCGCGCCAGGTTGCCCTGTTCGAACAGCCGGGTCGACGCGGCATTGGCGCCGAACACCGCGATGTCCGGCACGCCGGGCAGGCCGCGCAGGGCGTTGCGCGCGGCGGCGTTGGCGGCCAGTCGCCGCCAGTCTTACGCCGTGTTGGCGCCGCCGTCCCACCACGCTTCGCCCATCGCCGAGAGGCCGTTCTCCGCCGTCCAGGTCGCGCCGAGCAGCGCCTTCCTCAGGCTGCCGGTGCTCACCACCTGGAGTGCCTGGCCGGGGTCGAGCAATTGCGCGGGCGTCGCCCCGGCGGCCAGCGGCACGCGCTTCTCGCCGCGCTGCTGGAGCAGCAGCGA
>JAYRQX010000497.1:0-2508 GCA_041910415.1 Acetobacteraceae bacterium
CCTTCGGTGAGCGTGCCGGTCTTGTCGAGCACGGCGCGATCGGCACTGGCGAGACGTTCGAGCGCCGTTGGCGAGGCCACCAGCACGCCACGACGGAAAAGCCCGCCCACGGCGACGACCTGCACCGCCGGGATGGCGATCGCGAGCGCGCAGGGGCAGGTGATCAGCAGCACGGCGACGGCATGGACCAGCGCCTCCTGCCAGACGACGCCGAGGACGAAGAACCACACGACGAAGGTGGCGGCGGCCACGACATGGGCGGCCGGCACGTAGAAACGCGCCGCCCGGTCGGCGATGGAGACGAAGCGCCCGCGCGCCTGCTCCGCGCGTTCCAGCAGCCGCGCCATGGCGGCGACCGATCCGTCGCGCGCCGCGGCGCTGACCGCCAGCACGAAGGGCGCGCCCATGTTGATGGCGCCGGCCGGCAACGCCGCGGCTTCGGGGAAGCCGCGCGGCAGGCTCTCGCCCGTGGTCGCGCTGACATCGAGCAGCGTCTTCTGCTCGCTGGTGCCGTCCAGCCGCAGGCGCTCGCCGGCCGCGATCATCAGCCGGTCGCCGGCCTGCACCTGCTCGACCGGCACGGCGTGCAGCAGCCCGTCCTCGTCCAGGCGCGAGACCGTGCCCTCCTGCAGCGCCAGCAGCTCGGCGACCGCCTTGCGCGCACGGCCACGGGCCAGCCGGTCCAGCACGCGGCCGGCGAGCAGGATGGCGAGCAGCGCGGTCGCCCCGTCGAAATAGGTGTAGGGGCCGTTGCGCAGCGTCTCCGACAGCGACATGGCGGTGGTCGCCAGCACGCCGAGCGAGACGGCGAACTCCATGGTCACGCGGCGGCCGCGCAGGCCTTCCGCCGCCGCGCGGTAGAAGGGCATGCCGGCGATCAGCACCGTCGGCAGGCCGATCAGCGCCGCGAGCCAATGCATGAACTGCCGCGCGGCAGGGCCCATGTCGAAGCCGACCCAGACGGCGATCGAGACGAGCATCACGTTCGATGCGCCGAAGCAGGCGATGCCGAGCGCGCGGATCAGCGCGCGGCTTTCGGCGTCCTCGGTCGCGCGCAGGCAGGCGGGCGACCAGGGTGCGGCGCGGAAGCCGAGGCGCGCCAGCAGCGCGACGAGTTCGTTCGCGCGCGACGCCTCGCCACGCCAGGAGACGGTGAGCCGCCTGGCCGTCAGGCTGACGCGCGCGCGCTGGACATCGGGCTCGGCCGCCAGCGCCTGTTCGATCAGCCAGACGCAGGCCCCGCAGGTCAGGCCCGAGACCATCAGCCCCAGGGACTGCGTCCCGTCCGCCTCGGTGCGCACCAGCGGCGCATAGGCGAGCGGCGTCGCGGCCTCGTCCTCGGGCCGCAGCGAGCCATCGGCCCCGGTGCGGCGGCGGTAGAAGGCATCGAGCCCGAGCCGGTTCACCAGCGCATGCGCGCCCTCGCAGCCCAGGCAACAGAAACGGCCCTGGCCGGGCATGGTCCGCCGGCCGCAATGCGCGCAGGCGCCGGCGCCGGTGCGCGGCGTGGCTGCGGCGGTGCGGCCGATCGCGTTCACGGGAAGACCAGCCGCTGCCTGATGTCGAGCGGCTGCCCGCCCGGACCCCACAGGGTCAGCCGCGCTTCCCACTGGCCGCGATGCATCGCCTCCGTCGCCGCGCTCCAGGCGCCGGCGCTGCCGGAGCGGAAGTCGAGCGGGACGTCCTCGCCCGTCATCGGCCGGCGCAGCACGCCTTCCAGGCGGCCCGAGACCGGGCGCCCGTCACGGTCGCGCACGGTGACGCGCACGCGGCCATCGGCGAGCCGCACCTCGGAAGCCCAGCCCAGCGCATCCTGGCGCGCAGCCTCGGCCAGCACCTGGTCGTAGCCGCGGCCGCGTTCGTAGGGTCGCGCGACGGTGACGCCGGTGAAGGTGGAGATCGAGGCCCAGATCAGGATGGCGTTGACCAGGATCACGACGGCGAAGGCGCCCACGAAGGCCCAGGGTATCCAGCGCCCGCGGCGCGGATCGAAGCTCGTCTCGCTCATGGCCGCGGTCCCAGGAAGACGCTGGATTCACGCGCCGCAGAGCGGCCGTTCGCATCCAGCAGGCGGAAGGTGACGGGCGTCGATTCCGCCAGGTGCGCGCCGGGGGGGACGGTCAGGAAGACCCGGTATTCCGAGACGGTGTCGGGCCGCGCGGCGAGCGAGATCCGGCCATCGGCTCCGGGCTCCACGCCCTGCGCCGTCAGCACGGCGCCGGCCGGGCCCTCGGCGGTCAGCACGTAGTGCGGAACGCCCTGGGTGCGGTTGACGATCTTCAGCGTGTAGGCATTGCGCAGGCCGCCGTCGGAGAGCCGCACATAGAGCGGCGCGCGGTCGCGCAGCGCCGTCAGGTCGAGCGTCGTGCGCATCGCGAAGGCGCCGAGCATGACGAGCGACACCAGGGCGATGGCGGCGGCATAGACGATGGTGCGCGGGCGGACGAAGCGCGGCACCTGGCGCGCGGCCATGCCGCAGGCGTGCCGCGCCGCGCCCGGCGCCATGCC
>JAYRQX010000498.1:0-3761 GCA_041910415.1 Acetobacteraceae bacterium
AGCCCGCGGTCGTCACCAGGCTGGACCAGGAGCCGCCGACCAGCCCGGGCAGCCCGCTCTCCACCAGCGTCGGCAGATCAGGGAACAGCCGCATCCGCGCGGCCGAGGTCATGGCGAGCACCCGCACCTGCCCGCCGCGATAGAGCGGCATGACGGTCGAGATCTCCCCCATCACGCTGTCCACATTGCCCGCGACCAGGTCCGGCACGGACTGGCTCGATCCGCGATACGGCACGTGGTTCAGGCGGATCTCCGCCTGCGCCATCAACTGCTCGATCAGGAAGTGGGTCGCACTCCCCTGCCCCGAGGAGCCGATGCTGATCCCGCCCGGCCGCGCCCGCGCCGCGGCCAGATAGGAGGCCACGTCGCGATAGGGGCTGTCCGTCCGCACGGACAGCGTCAGCGGGCTGCGGCTCATCATGGCGATGGGCGCGAGGTCGCGCTCGGCGTCATAGGGCAAGCGTGCCTGCAGCACCGGGTTGTTCGTCAGCGGGCCATTGGATCCGAGCAGCAGCGTCGTGCCGTCGGGCCGCGCCCGCGCGACAGCCTCGGCACCCACCGTGCCGCCGGCGCCCGCGCGGTTCTCGACCACCACGGGCTGGCCGAGACGCGCCTGGAGCAGCGGCGCGATCAGCCGCGCCTGCACGTCGGAACTCGTGCCGGCGGCGAAGGGCACGATGATGCGGAGCGGCCGGTCGGGGAAGGCCGCGTGGGCCATCCGCGGCGTGGCGAGGGCGGCGAGCGCCAGGATGGCGCGGCGCGGGGTCTTCATGCGGAGATTGCTCCCGGAGCTTTCCGGCAGCATGCCCGCGCCACGCGCGGCACGCTACCGCGAAGCCTGGACCACCCCGTGCTGTTCGCGCACCGCGTGGAACTTCAACTTCGGCCACTCTTCCTCGGCCCGGCGGCGGCGCCAGTCGCTGGTGAAGAAGGCGACCAGCGCGCCGTCATGGTCCTCGGCGACGTCGCGGCGGCTGGCGTCCGCGAAGCGGGCGAGGTCAGCGGGATCCTCGGCGACGACCCAGCGCACCTGCTCCCATTGCGTCGCGTCGAAGCCCGCGGGGACGCCATATTCCACCTTGAGCCGGCTCTGCAGCACGTCGAGCTGAAGCTGGCCCACCACGCCGATCACGGGCGGCGAGCCGTCCTTCGGCCTGAACAGCTGCACGACGCCTTCCTCGGCCAGCTGGTCGAGCGCGGTGCGCAGCTTCTTGGCGAGCATCGGGTCGTTCAGGCGGACGTTGCGCAGGATTTCCGGCGCGAAGGACGGCACGCCCTGGAAGTTGATGCCCTCGCCTTCCGTCAGCGTGTCGCCGATGCGCAGCGTACCGTGGTTGGCGATGCCGATCACGTCGCCAGGCCAAGCCTCTTCCGCAACCTGGCGTTCCTTGGCGAAGAAGAACAGCGGCGCGTTCACCGGCACCTGCTTGCCCGTGCGCACCTGCTTCAGCCGCATGCCTTTTGTGAGCTTGCCGCTGCACAGGCGGACGAAGGCAACGCGGTCGCGATGGTTCGGGTCCATGTTCGCCTGGATCTTGAAGACGAAGCCCGTCAACGCGTCCTCGCCCGGTTCGACCACGCGCGCATCCGCGGGGCGGGAGCGCGGCGGCGGCGCGTAACGCGCGAGGCCATCGAGCAGGTGTCCCACGCCGAAATCGCGCAGC
The DNA here is from genome assembly GCA_041910415.1 of Acetobacteraceae bacterium. GTDB lineage: Bacteria > Pseudomonadota > Alphaproteobacteria > Acetobacterales > Acetobacteraceae > JAYRQX01. The sequence goes on from JAYRQX010000498.1 coordinate 1,665, forward strand.
GCACTGCCGAAAAACACCGGCGTCAGATGGCCTTCGCGGAAGGCCTGCAGGTCAAACTCCGGGCAGGCCATGGTAGCGAGGCCGGATTCCTCGACCAGCGCCGCCGCGCGTTCCGCGCCGACCAGCGCGGCCAGCTTCGGATCATCGGGGCCGGTCATCTGGATCTCGCCCGCCTCGCCCGCATCGACGGGGCGGAAGACGTTGCTGAGGAGATCAAAAGTCCCGGCGAATTCGCTCGCGCGTCCCACGGGCCAGGCCACGGGCGAGGCATCGAGCGCCAGCGTCTTCTCGATCTCGTCGATGAGTTCGAAGGGATCGCGCGCCTCGCGGTCCATCTTGTTGACGAAGGTGATGATCGGGATATCGCGGAGCCGACAGACCTCGAAGAGCTTCCTCGTCTGGCTCTCGATGCCCTTGGCCGCGTCCAGCACCATCACGGCGGCATCCACGGCCGTAAGCGTGCGATAGGTGTCCTCGGAGAAATCCTCGTGGCCCGGCGTGTCGAGCAGGTTGAACACCACGCCGTCGCGTTCGAAGGTCATGACGGAGGTCGCGACGGAGATGCCGCGGTCCTGCTCGATCTTCATCCAGTCCGACCGCGTGCGCCGTGCCTGGCCCTTGGCGCGCACGGCGCCGGCCAGCTGGATCGCGCCGCCGCGCAGCAGCAGCTTTTCCGTCAGCGTCGTCTTGCCGGCGTCGGGATGCGCGATGATGGCGAAGCTTCGCCTTCGGGCGGCTTCGGTCGCGGCGGCGGAGCGCGGCTCCGCGGCGGGGAGGTCCATGGAACGGGGTCTCGGGCGATGGGGCACCGGCGCTGGGGCCGGGCGGTTGGCGCCGATGTAGTGCGGCGCGCGCCCGCGCGCCAGCGCTTCAGTCGAGCGTCGTCGCCGGCCCGGTCGGCCGCGCCGTCCGGTTCCAGATCGTGCGGATGGTCTCCATGACATGCACGGGGTCGGGCACGCCCTTGAGGTTGTGCTGCTGTTCCGCCGTACGGCCTTCCATGGAGCGGACCACGACCTCGCCGATGCCGACCAGGCGCTGATACAGGCTCTGCTTCACTACGACGTCGCGGATCCTGAAGATCTCGATATCGTCGCGGGTCTTCGTCCAGAAGCCCTGGACGATCAGGATGCGCTCGTTGCTGATGGTGATGCGCTGGCGGCCCAGGAAGGGGATGCCCAGCATCAGGAAGGACAGCACGATCCAGAGCGGCCCGAAGGAGCGCCTGCTCTCCCGGACCTCGAGGACGACCTGCTCGGTGCTCTGCGGCGGTTGCGCCATGGAAACCCTCTGCCCGCCGCGGTCAGTCGCGGCGCGCCGCAAGAAGTAGAGGCGTGGGGCCGTGACCGCAATGCGGGGGATCCTGCCCCGCGCGGGCTGCGATTGGTCTTTCCAGGAAGCCAGGCAGCAGAGCGAGGTCATCGCGACATTTGCGCACAGGGAGAAGATTGTGGCGATTTTTCCGCCAGATATTGCCTGTTGCGGAAAAAATCTTTCATCCGGCGGTGAAATCCCGCAGCGCTGGAGCCCTCCATGTCCAAAGTCCATGTCATACCTGCGGCACGAGGCTATGCCTCGTGCCGAGGCCGCGAATGCGGCCCGCTCGCGGTCGGGTGTGCCGATCCGCCGGTATTACCGCCAGCGACGACCCCCACGCGCAGCCGCGCGACGGCATCTGGCTGGTCCAGCGCTACATCCGCGCGCCCGAACCCTTCGTCACCCGCGCGGAGTTCGTGGGCGGCCGGTTCCTCTACGCCCTGCGCGTGGACACGTCCGAGGGCTTCCAGCTCTGCCCGGCGGATGCCTGCAACCTGGACGAGGGCGCCGCCTGCCCCGCGGCCGCACCCGCGCAGAAATTCCAGGTCATCGCGGGCTTCACCCATCCGCTGCTGCCGCGCATGGAAGCCTTCCTGGACGCGAACGGCATCGGCGTCGGCGCCATCGAGTTCGTCACCGACGCCGCGAACAGGACCTACGCCTACGACGTCAACACGAACACCAACGACAATCCGGAGACCGAGGCCCGTGCCGGCCTCTCCGGCATGGGCGCGATCGCGCGGCACCTCGCCGCCCTGCTCCAGGCCGAAGGCGACGCGG
>JAYRQX010000499.1:0-2131 GCA_041910415.1 Acetobacteraceae bacterium
AATGGGCGAAGCGGGACGACCAGTCGGCGATGGCACGGAAGGTCAGGATCTCGTCGCGGCCATCGGCGTGCGCGATGCGCACGGCGGGGCGCGCCTCGTCGGTCGCGTGCCGGTCGATGCATTCATGCGCGATGTTGAGCGATGCGCGGTCGCCGTCGAAGAACTCCCACAGCTTCTCCGGCGCGTAATGCGCCTGAGCGAAGGCGTAGTCGGTGCTGTCGGTCAGCCGCGGCATCGGGTGCGTCGTTTCCTCTTCCGCGGTCTCCGGGCCGCGTGCGGGCAGTTTCGGCGCGCATCGCTGCTATTGTCAATACGCTTTATATTTTGTATATATACAACAAATGCCAGCCCCTCACACCCCCACCCGCAAGCCGCGCGGGGAAGCGATCCGCCCCGTCCCGGCCGTCACGCGCGCCACGGCGGTGCTGCGCCTGCTCTCGCGCAGCCAGCAGCCGCTCGGCGTGCAGGCGATCGCGCGCACGCTTGACATCGTGCCCTCCACCGCGCTGCACATCCTGCGCGCGCTGGCGGCCGACGAGATGGTCTCCTTCGACCCCGACACGAAGCGCTACGCGCTGGCGAGCGGCGTCGTCGCCCTCGCGCGCGGCATGCTGCGCCACGACGCCTTCTCGAACCTCGCCCAGCCGGTGCTCGATGCGCTCTCCGCGCGCCACGCCGCGACCGCGATCGGTGTCGAGGCCGCGAGCCTGGAGCACATCGTCGTTGTGGCGATGTCCCGCCCAGGCCAGGCGCTGCGCCTGCAGACCGAACTCGGCAGCCGCTACCCCGCGCTGATCAGTGCGAGCGGGCGCTGCATCGCGGCCTTCGGCGGGCACCCGCCCGCCGAGATCGAACGCCGCTTCCGCGCGCTCCGCTGGGACAACCCGCCTTCGTTCGCGCAATGGAAGCGCGACGTGGAGGCGACGCGCCGCGCGGGCTACGCCGTGGATGACGGGCGCTACATCGCGGGCGTCACCATCCTCGCTGCCCCTGTCATGCCGCGCGGGCGCGTCTCGCACGCGCTCGTCATCGTCGGGCTTTCCGAACAACTGCGCCGCGCCGGCCTCGAGGCGATCGGCGAGGCGCTGCGCGGCGAGGCCGAGACGCTGTCGCGCCGCCTGGAGGATCGTGGCTAGTCCATCGCCGCATGGGCTGCGCCGGCGCCGGCGCCGGCGTCGCGCGGCGGGCGGCGCATCAGCGGCAGCAGCGCGAGCATCCCGATCGCGAGCAGCATGAGCATGAAGAAGTCGTTGCCGTAGCCCATGATCGTCGCCTGCCGCGTCACTTCCGCGTTCAGCAGCGCCGCGCCGGCGGGCGTGGTCGGATCCCAGTACTGCGAGACGCCGGGCAGGGTGAACAGGCGGTTGAACGGCGTCACGTACTCGGCAAGCGTTGCATGCACGGCCTGCGCGTGGCGCGAGAGCAGCGCGGCCATCCCCGCGATGCCGATCGCGCTGCCGATGTTGCGGACCAGGCTGATCAGCGCCGTGCCGTCGGTGCGCAGCTTCGCATCGAGGGTCGCGAAGGCGACGAGGTTGAGGGGGATGAAGACGAAGCCGAGCGCGAAGCCCTGCAGCACCGTGTTCGGCACCAGCCTCCAGGCCGAGACATCGGGCGTCCAGGACGTCATGTCCCACAGCGTCCAGGCCAGCATCAGGATGCCCGCGGCCATCAGCAGCCGCGGGTCGAAGCGCGAAGCGAGCCGGCCGGCGAAGAGCATGGCCAGCATGGTGCCCATGCCGCGCGGGGCCAGCAGCAGCCCCGTGTCGAAGACGGGATAGCCGCCCAGCGTCTGCAGATAGGGCGCCAGCAGCGCCGAGGTCGAGAACAGGATGGCGCCCACCGCGAACATGATGCCGAGGCCCGCGACGAAGTTGCGATCCGCGAAGATCCGCGGGGGGATGAAGGGATGCTGCGCCGTGAAGAGATGCACGGTGAAGAGATAGAGGCCGAGAACGCAAAGCCCGGCCTCGATCATGATCTCGGTCGAGCCGAACCAGCCGAGCAGCTCGCCGCGGAAGGCATCGCCGCGGAAGTGATCGACCTGCGCGTGCTGCGGCCGCTCGACACGGAAACGATTGCCGCCTCGCTGCGCAGGACGCACAAGGCGGTGGTGGTCGACGAGGGCTGG
>JAYRQX010000500.1:0-3354 GCA_041910415.1 Acetobacteraceae bacterium
GAGCCGCCGCGCGCGGCCTGCGGCGCCGCGGGCGCGACCGTCGTGCCTGGAGCGACGGAGCGCCGCGGCGCGGTGAGCACCCAGTTCGGGCGGCCCTGCCGGTCGGTCTCGAGCAGGATGTCGGGATCCACCAGCAGGAGGCGCCGGATGTCCACCTGCTGGGAGAGCAGCGGCAGGAGCGCCAGCCGCAACTCGACACGGCCCACCCGCACCATGGCCGGTCGTGATCCGCCCTCGATATTCGCGAAGGACACGTCCTGCGCCACCACGGTCGGCACGAGGGAAGCGCTGAAGCTGACCGGCCCGGCGAGCGTCAGGCGCCGCCCCGTCGCCTGCTCGACCGCCGCCTCGATGCGCGGCTTCAGGGCGTTGGGATCGACCAGCAGCACCAGGACCGCGATGCCGCTCGCGGCGAGCACGAGGAGGGCGGCGAGGCCGATCAGGATCCAGCGCAATGTCTTCATCATGCGTCCCGGCTCAACGCAGGCGCCGGCAGGGCGGCGGCTTGGGCTTGTCGAATCCGAAGAAGGTGAAGGTCTCTTCCATATGCGGCGGCAGTGCGGCGGCGAGTTCCAGCACGCCGCCCTCCGGATGCGGCAGGCGCAGCGCGCGGGCGTGCAGATGGAGCATGTTCGGCAGGCCCTCCATGAAGGCCGCCGCGCCGCCGTATTTGCCGTCGCTCAGGATCGGACATGTTAGCCCCTCGGCGCAGTGCACGCGCAATTGATGCGTGCGGCCGGTACGGGGCATCAGCTCGATCAGCGCCGCGCGGCGCTGCGCGGTGTCGAGCAGGCGCCAATAGGTGATGGCGTGCGCGCCCTTCTCGTCATCCGCTGCGACGCGTTCCTTGCCGGGTCCGCCCTGCTTCGACAGCGCCAGGTCGATGCGCCCTTCGGTGCCCTGCGGCCGGCCGACCGTGACGGCCCAGTAGGTCTTTTCCGCATCGCGCCCGCGGAAGGCGGCGGCGAGCCTTGTCGCGGCCTGCGCGGTGCGCGCGAGGACGAGGACACCCGTCGTATCCCTGTCCAGGCGGTGGACCAGGCGTGGGCGTTCGTCGCTGTCGAAGCGCAAGGCGTCGAGCAACCCGTCCACATGCTTCGTGATGCCGGGCCCGCCCTGCACGGGCAGGCCGTGCGGCTTGTCGATCGCAATGACGCTGGCGTCCTTGTACAGCACCATGCGGCGGATCTCGGCGGCGTCGCGTTCGTTGATCGGCCTGGCATCCGCCTTGGGGGCCTGGCCTTCCGGCATGGGCGGGATGCGGATTTCCTCGCCGCCCGCCAGGCGCAGATACGCTTCGGCCCGCTTGCCATCGACGCGGATCTGCCCGGTGCGCAGCATCTTCTGCAATGCGCCCTGGGTGATCTGCGGGTAATAGCGGCGAAGCCAGCGATCGAGCCGCGTATCGGCGTCGTGCTGGGGGACTTTGCGGGTGGTGAGGGCCATGACGGCCGGGGTTTAGCCGGAAAGCGCGCCGAGGGGGAACACACCGGCGCGCGCTCCGAATCAGGCAGCCAGCTTCGCCGCGATCTTCGCCACATGGGCGCCCTGGAAACGCGCCATCTCGAGCTCGTTCGCGCTCGGCTGACGCTGGCCCTGGCCGCCGGCGATGGTCGTCACGCCGTACGGGCTGCCGCCGGTGATCTCGTCCAGCGTCATCTGCTGGCTGGCGCTGTAGGGCAGGCCGGCCAGGACCATGCCGTGGTGCAGCAGCATGGTGTGCATGGCCATCAGCGTCGTCTCCTGCCCGCCATGCTGCGTGGCGGTGGAGGTGAAGGCCGAGCCGACCTTGCCGATCAGCGCGCCCTTCGCCCAGAGCCCGCCGGTCTGGTCCCAGAATTGCGCCATCTGCGCGGCCATGCGGCCATAGCGCGTCGGCGCGCCGAGGATGATGGCGTCGTACTCGCCAAGCTCCTGCGGGGAGGCGATGGGTGCGGCCTGGTCGAGCTTGACATGGGCGGCGCGGGCCACCTCGTCCGGCATCAACTCCGGCACGCGCTTGACCGTGACCTCGGCGCCGGCGCCGCGCGCGCCGTCCGCGACGGCATTCGCCATCGTCTCCAGATGTCCGTAGGTCGAGTAGTAGAGGACGAGAACCTTCGCCATGACACGCGCAATCCTTGATGGGTGTGCCCATGACATGGCCTGCGTGCGCGCGATGCGCCAATCAGCGCTGCGAATGGCCATCATTCAAGATGGGGCCGCTCAGCCTCGGCGCAGCTCGATCGTGCAGGGCCGGCGCGTCGCCACGTTGCGCGTCGGAATCACCCAGTCCTGCGTGCCGACAAGCCGCGCGGCCCCGCCGCCCGGCGGCAGCCGCCCCTGGTAGGTGGCGGTGTAGCGATACTCCGCCCCCTCCGCGCTGCCCCGAAGCGTGACGGCGCCGTCCGCCGCGACCCGGCCGCTGCCGGTTTCGGCGCGACCGGAGGTCTGCCTGGAATCCGCCTGCATGACGGGGCGCGTGTAGCGCGCCATGTCGCCCGTGACCGTCAGCGTGAAGGCAATGTCGAGCGGAATGGTGGTGATCCCTGGCATCGCGTCGCAGCGCATCCGCCCCTGCCAGGTCACGCTCGCCGGCTGCGCCGATGCCTCCGACATCACCAGGACTGATAGGGCGAGAGTGAGAACGAACCGGTGTCTCATCGCGCGATGCCTCCCTGTTGTCAGGCCTTGCGGAAGCCAAGGTAGCACAGCGCGAAGGCGAGCAACCCCAGCGTGACCGAGGCAACGACATAGGCGATGGCAAGACCCGGATGCCGTTCCCACAGCACGCCAGCCTCGAGCGAGAAGGATGAGAAGGTGGTGAAACCACCGAGCATGCCGGTGACGATCAACAACCGCCATTCACCCGAGACGCCCAGCGCGCCGCAGGCGCCGATCGCGGCACTGCCGATCACGTTCACCGCCAGCGTACCCCAGGGAAAGCCCACGCCGATCCACTCGACCGTGGTGACGGAAACCAGGTAGCGCGCCACGGAGCCGAGCGCACCGCCCACCGCGACCAGCAGCACTTCCCACGCCGTAACAGGCATCAGCGCCGCCGCCTCTGGCGCCGGATCTCGTCCCAGCGGTCCAGGCGTTCCTTCACCGCCGCTTCGGCGCCGCGGTCGGAGGGGTTGTAGAATTTCTGCCGGCGCATCTCGTCCGGGAAGTAGTTCTGGCCGGAGAAGGCGTCCTCCTCGTCGTGGTCATAGGCATAGCCGCTGCCATAGCCGATTTCCTTCATCAGCTTGGTCGGCGCATTCAGGATGTGCTTGGGCGGCATCAGCGATCCCGTCTCCTTCGCCGCGCGCATCGCCGCGCCGAAGGCCGCATAGACCGCGTTGGACTTGGGCGCGGTGCCGAGATGCACGA
>JAYRQX010000501.1:0-6750 GCA_041910415.1 Acetobacteraceae bacterium
ACAACGTGCCGTCGGCATCTTCGTTGAGATACAGGGGATACTCCTGCAGTTCCGCGCGCAGCGCCATGGCGATCAGGCCCGGATTGATCGGCTTCGCGAAGTAGCCGACCGTGCCGCATTCGGCTGCCCGCATGCGCGTATCCGCGTCGTCCCGGCTTGGCGCGAAGACAATCGCCAGTTGCGGTCCGCACATGGCACGAAATGTCTGCGCCAGCGTCGCGCCATCCTCGCCGGCGTGAAGCTGCACGCCCAGAACGACACCGGCCGGACGTTCGCTCTCATGGGCCTGCGTCACCGCTTCCACAGCCGACCTGGCGACCCTGGCCCGAAAACCCGCCGCCTCCAGCGCCCGCGCCAAGTCCAGCGCGACCGGTGCCTCGTCCTCGACGATCGTAATGAGGTGCCTTGCCACCGCAGCCTTCTCCCGAGGGCATGCGACCTAAATATCACGACAATGTCATAAACGCGAAGAGATATCCGATGACACCGCCCCTCCTGGACAGGCGGATCGGGCAGCGACCCGGCTCGGGCATGAGCGCCTTACCCGGTCCGACTCGATGTGATCGTTGCCATGCGCAGCGCCGTACGCAGGGTGTTCGGGCCGTACAGGTCCACCGCATGCCCCTGGGGCGGCGCCGGCGGTCGGCGACCGGGTCCCGAAGGCTAGCTCACGCTCGCCGCGCGCCGTCGATCGACCTCGCTCGTCGCCTGCACGTCGCGGAGCGCGTCCCGGCGCCTCTCGCCGCCCCGGGGCGGTCCGCTCTGCGTCATCCGGCGCTCCGAAATGAGGAACGCGTAGTATTGCTTGGCGCAGACGGGACAGGTCAGGTTCGAGACGCGCGTGAGTTCCGCATGCAGGGCGGTCGCCTCGTGCACGGGCCTGTACCGCACTTCGCACTGGCAGACGATGCGAAGCAGCCACAACGCGCCTTGCCGGTGCTGGGTCATCGTCTCGCTCTCACGGGCGCTTCGCCCTTCCGGGGACCGGGCAGGCAAAGGCCAGGCCATGCGGGTAAGGCCCTGACGGGCATCATGGTGTGTCATCGCCAGTCTTGGCGGTTCGCGATTTTTGTAAAGCGGCCCGACGGCGCCGGGCCGGAACGACAGATGCCTCTTGTTCGCTTAATGTTCTCGTGACAGAGATGCCGGGATGTCCCGCGATACATCCGGCCGCGCGCCATCGCCCATCCCGCCCTGGCTGGACCCCGCGCTGATCCGTGCGCTCGCGGCGAGCGTCGCGGCCGCGCGCGCCCTTGGCATGCCCGACGCCGCCATGGCCCGCGAAATCCGCGAGCAAGCTCTGGCCTCTCGGCCGGGCTGGCCCATGCCTTGGATCGAAGAAGCCGCCGCGCTTGCGCTGTGGGCGGGCGGCGCGGATGCCGAGCGGTGAAGCGGAACACCGCGCTCCCCGCCACCATCCTGGCCCGCCCACCGCCGCACTGACGGCCGGGGATGCGCGATGGGCGCTCATCTTCGCGCGACCTGCGCGTCGTGGTGCTGGGCGAGGAAGAGGACAGCGGGACCGGCTGAAATCGTCCAACTTTTCGGCGCGTTGGACGTCCAACTCGCGTTCTCTTTTGTTCTCGCGGGAAAGTCCCGGAAAATATGGTGGGCGCACAAGGACTCGAACCTTGGACCCACTGATTAAGAGAAAGCATTTAGTACGTGCTGACGTAGACACGCGATTCTTGGAGAACGCTTTTATTGATCATCTGGGGTGATGTTGTGATTCTTGCGGAAACGCTCAATCACGGGGGACGACCCCTCGCGCCTGACCTTCAGATAGCTGTCCCAGTGCACGCTGAGTAAAATGCGGCACGCGCCAACAGTCGCAAGCTCCCGATCATTTCTCATCATCTCGGCCTCATCAAATAAGTGTGGCGTATCTGGATACTTTTGTAGCATCTCAAGCAGTTGAGACACGCCGGTTATGCCAGCGAGCTGAAGTTCCTCCAACAGCCCTGACACCTCCGAGGCTGATGACTTGTTACGCGTCGGGTATTCCCGGGCGAGCAGAGCCGAAAGCGTATCTAGGTCTAGTTCCAACTGCTCCACGTTGTTCGGCTCGGACACCGCAACGGTGGCATTACGCTGCGACTCTTCTATCTGTTGCGCAAACGTCTCAAACTGGGCGTCGGCAACATAAAATAGGGCGCTCAAGGCGTTGAGTGACTTCCGGAGCGACTGAGGGACATCCGCCTTGCGCTTGTAGTCCAGTGCGTGTGAGATGGCTGCCCAAGCGTGCATAGCCACCGTACGGACTTGTATTTCAAAGGTGATATCTTTGATGTCATTGTATCTCGGCCCGACGTACTCGGGTCTTATTCTAACAAGATAATGGATGGACATGTATCCGAACTCATCAGCCGAGGCATTTATTTTGTCGTCCTTTGATAAAACATTGAAATGGTCGTGGATTACCTGTTCAACGCGGTCCAGGTCGGACGATAGGAGACATATTATCCGTAATCCAACCAAGTCAGTCAGGTCATTGATACTACTATGCCCGTTATCTTTGCATTTTTGAATAAATGAAGGAAGCTCTTTTGCCCGTCCTTCTACAGAAGCAACTTTGATCTTTGGATTAGTACCGTCAAGCCCCTCGTTTATTATGAATCTAGCCTCGTTTAGCAACTTTTCAAATATAAGCTCTTACGTCCCTGATACTCTGCTGTGAGGGCAGCCTCATCTACCGTCGCCCCCTCCGCCCTTGGTGCCTCATCTCCTATCTCAGGCATGTTCTTCCCCGGTCTAGAAGCCTCAGACAAGGCGCAGACCACCGTCCATATGGCTTCAGTTTGGCGCAAATATCGTACTGTTTGGCGTGCACAAGCACATACTGCGCTAGCGGGCACGAAACGCGGTAGATAAATGGACCCGGAAGGACTCGAACCTTCAACCTACCGATTAAGAGTCGGGAGCTCTACCATTGAGCTACGGGTCCATATTAGGCACAGGTTCAGAAAAACCTGCTTGTCTACCAGCACCTTACACTTACTTGGTTAGTGTCTCCACTTGGTAGGTGGAGCAGCTTACCTCAAAAAATCGTTGCCCCTGTGTAACTGTGAAAGAGTCAGCTGCTCTACCAACTGAGCTATGCGCCCGCACCGGGACAGGTCCGAAGGCCCACCGCGGCGAGGCGCGCTTTCTACCCGCCGCCGCGGCTTTGTCCAGCCCTCATGCGCGGCCTCGGGCGCTATTCGCGCATCGGTCCCATCTCGGCATCGCGATGGACATAGGCCGAGAGCAACAGGCCGAAGCCCAGCATGACCGTCAGCATGGCCGAACCGCCATGGGAGATCAGCGGCAGCGGCACGCCGCCCACGGGAATCGATCCCGTGACCATCGCGACATTCACGAAGACATAGAGAAAATAATTCGTCCCGAGCCCGATCGCGAGCAGCCGGCCGAACTGGTGCTTGCTGCGGAAGGCGACCACGTAGCAGAAGGCCACCACCAGCATCAGCAGGCTCAGCGTCGTCAGCGCGCCGACCAGGCCGAACTCCTCGGCCAGCATGGTGAAGATGAAGTCGGTCTGGCGTTCCGGCAGGAAGTTCAGGTGCCCCTGCGTGCCCTGCAGGAACCCCTTGCCCCACAGCCCGCCCGAGCCAAGGCCGATCTTGGACTGGATGATGTTGTAGCCGGCGCCGAGCGGGTCGCTCTCCGGGTCCATGAAGGTCGTGATCCGCGCGCGCTGATAGTCGTGCAGGTGGCTGTAGGCGATGGGCGCGGCGACGCCGATGCCGGCGAAGCCGATCGCGAACTTCCACCATCGCACGCCGGCCGCCCAGAACATCGCGGCGCCGACCATGCCGGTGATCAGCCCGGTGCCGAGATTCGGCTGCTTCAGGATCAGCCCGACCGGGATCAGCACGGCGATCGCCGGCGGGATCAGGAAAAGCGGGTTGCCCACCCTCTCCCACGACGCCCGGTGGAACCAGGCCGCCAGCGCCAGGACGAGCATGATCTTCATGAGCTCTGAGGGCTGCAGCTGGAGCGGGCCGATGTCGATCCAGCGCTGCGCGCCCTTGCCGACATTGCCCATGACGAGGACGAGCACGAGCAACGCCACGCCGCCCAGCCACCCCACCCAGGCGAAGCGCGCGATCAGCCGGATGTCGATCATGGCGATGGACAGCATCATCACCAGGCCGAAGCCGAAGCGGATCGCATGCCGCCCGGCATAGGGCTCGGCCGCCCCGCCGCCCGCGGAATAGAGCGCGACATAGCCCACGCCCGCGATCGCGCAGAGCAGCAGCACGAAGGACCAGGGGATGGACCAGAGCTTCTGCAGGACACCCGTGCCACGCTCACGCGTCAGGAGCCGCTTCTCGAAGATCATCGTCCCTCCGCCACCACGCGCGAGCCCGGCGGGCGCAGGCGATTGAAGGCCTCGATCATGATGTCGCGCGCCAGCGGGGCGGCGGCGGCGCCGCCGCTGCTGCCGTGCTCGACGATGACCGAGATCGCGAACAGCGGGTTGTCATGCGGCGCATAGGCCACGAAGAGCGCGTGCGGGCGCCATTCGCGCGGTACCTGGCTGACGTTGAAGCCGCGCTCGCGCTGCTCGCGGGTGACGCGGCGGACCTGCGTCGTCCCGGTCTTGCCGGCCAGCTGGCCGTATTGGGAGGGGATGCGTGCGATGCTGGCGGTGCCGCCGCCATTGACCACGCCCCACATCGCGTCGCGGATCAGCCTGAGATCCCCATCGGGAATGCCGAGCGAGGGCCAGTCATCCGGCCGGCCGCCCCGCACGGGCCGCCCGCCGATGGAGCGCGTGAGATGCGGCTGCACGGCCCGGCCCGTCGCGAGCCGCGCGGTCATGACGGCGAGCGACAGCGGGGTCAGCTGGTAGAAGCCCTGGCCGATGCCATGCACGACCGTGTCGCCCTGGGACCAGGTCCGGCCGCGGCCTTCCAGCCATTCGCGGGTCGGCACCAGGCCGCGCCGCGTGCCCGGGAGTTCGATGTCGAGGTCCACGCCGAGCCCGAAGCGCCGCGCCATGGCGGCGATGCGGTTGATGCCCGTCCGCTTGGCCATTTCGTAGAAATAGACGTCGCAACTCGCCAGGATGGCGCTGCGCATGTTCATGCCGCCATGGCCGTTGCGGTTGTGGCAGTGGAACCGGGTGTCGCCCAGGTCCATGTGCCCGGGGCAGCTCACCACGTCGCCGGGGCGGCAGACGCGGGCTTCCAGCGCGGCGAGCGCCACGATCATCTTGAAGGTCGAGCCGGGCGCGTAGAGGCCGTTGGTGCATTTGTTGATCAGCGGCGTGTTGCGCGAGGAGGTCCATTGCCGCCACTGGGTCGCGGAGACGCCCGAGTTGAAGATGTTGGGATCGAAGGAGGGCTTGGTCGCCATGGCCAGCACCTCCCCGTTCCGCGCATCCAGCAGCACGGCCGAGGTGCCTTCCTCGATCTTCGCCCGCACCGCGCGCTGCAGGTCGGCATCCACGCTGATCTGCACGTCCTGGCCGGGGATGCCCTCGCGGCGGTCGAGTTCGCGGATCACGCGGCCGACGGCGTTGACCTCGAGCTGCACGGCGCCGGCGCGCCCGCGCAGGACGCGGTCGTGGTGGCGCTCGATCCCCGCGCGGCCCACCCGGATGCCGGGCAGTTCCATCAGCGGATCCTCACCCACATCCTGCTCGTTGGGCGGCGCGACATAGCCCACGACATGGGCCATGTGCTCGGTCTCGGGGTAGAGGCGCGTGGTGCCGAGATCGACCGAGACCCCGGGCAGGTCGGGCGCGTTCACCTCGATCCGCGCCATTTCCTCCCAGGTCAGGAACTCGCGGACGATGACGGGGACGAAGCGGCGGCGGCGGCGCATCTCGCGCTCGACGCGGGCGCGTTCATGCGGCTCGAGCGGCACGATGCGGGAGAAGGTCTCGAGCGTCGCGTTCACGTCCGCCGTCTGCTCGGCGACCAGAAGGGCGCGCCAGTTCAGCTGGTTCCCGGCGATGATCTTGCCCTGGCGATCCAGCACGCGGCCACGCGGCGGCGCAAACAGCCGGGCGCTGACGCGGTTCTCCTCGGCCAGCGTCGCGTAGCGCTGCCCCTCGACGATCTGCAGCTTGTAGAGCCGGGCGCCGAGGAAGCCGAAGAGACCCAGCTGGATCGCACCCAGGATGCCGGCGCGGCGGGTGAAGATGGTCCGCCGCCGCCCTTCCTCCTTCCGCACCGTGCGCTCGCCGCCGAGCGCGCTCGGGCCGCGCCAGCTCATGCCAGGACCTCCGCATCGGTCATCGCCGCATGGACGCGGGTCAGTACGAGGGAAATGCCGGGATAGAGCCCGGCAGCAATCACGCAGAGAAGCGCCGCGGGCGCGGTGGGCAGGATCTGCAGCGCGAGCAGCGCCTGCAACACCCAGTCCAGCGCCGCGGCGCCCATGGCGAAGAAGCAGAACAGGACCCAGACGATCAGGAAGCTCTGCCGCGCGATGAAGTGGCGGAAGCGCAGCGCCACCGCATGCAGCAGTAGCAGCACCAGCACGCTGGTGCCGAAGGGCGACATGGTCAGCAGGTCCTGCAGCACGCCCAATGCGAAACAGGCCGGCGCCGACATCGCCCCGGGGCGGAAGACCGACCAGAAGAAGACGCAGGGCAGCGTCACCGCCTCGACCCTCGAAGGCAGGCCGACCGGCGCCGCGGCCAGGATCATCAGGACCGCGGTCGAGACGGCGGGGAACAGGGCGCGGCCCAGCGCCTCCATCCGGCGGCGGAACCCCGGCGCGGGCGCGGGTCGCCCC
>JAYRQX010000502.1:0-4770 GCA_041910415.1 Acetobacteraceae bacterium
CGCGGCGGCGCGTGATGGCGACCAGTCCGAAATCGTTGAATTGGAGAATCTTGTACGGTGCGCGGTCGCTGCGCATGGCCTCTTCGAGGGCCTGCATCACTTTCTGGCGGTTGCGGCGCTCGTCCATGTCGATGAAGTCGATGACAATCAGGCCCGCGAGGTCGCGCAGCCGCACCTGGCGCGCGATCTCGTCCGCCGCTTCCAGGTTCACCTTCAGCGCCGTGTCCTCGATGTGCCGGTCGCGCGTGGCGCGGCCGGAGTTCACGTCGATGGCGACCAGCGCCTCGGTCTGGTTGATGACGATGTAGCCGCCCGAGCGCAGCTGCACGACCGGCGAGTGCATGGCTTCCAGCTGCGCATCCACCCCCTGGCGGGAGAAGAGCGGCCCTTCGCGATGCAGCTTGATCTTCTGGGCGTGCGTCGGCATCAGCATGCGCATGAACTCGCGCGCCTGGGCGTAGGCGTCGTCGCCCTCGACCAGGATTTCCTCCACGTCGCGCGAGAAGACGTCGCGGATGGATCGCTTGATGAGATCCGCTTCCTCGTAGATCAGCGCCGGCGCGGTGGAGGCCAGCGTCCGTTCGCGGATCGAATCCCAGAGCCGCAGCAGATATTCGCAGTCGCGCTTGATCTCGGGCTTCGGACGCTGCGCGCCCGCCGTCCGCACGATCAGGGACATGCCGCCGGGCAGGCTGAGATCATCGATCACCTCGCGCAGCCGCTTGCGGTCGGTGGCCGAGGTGATTTTTCTGCTCACACCGCCACCGCGCGGGCTGTTCGGCATCAGCACGGAGAAGCGGCCGGCCAGCGAGATGTAGGTCGTCAGCGCCGCGCCCTTGTTGCCGCGCTCTTCCTTGACGACCTGCACCAGCATGATCTGCCGGCGCTTGATCACTTCCTGGATCTTGTAGTGGCGCATGAAGCGCTGCGTCGCGCGGCGCTCGCGGCGGTGCTCGTCGTCGGACTCGCTCTCCGCCGGCGCGCCTTCGCCGCCGATGGTCTCGGGCGGCGGCACGTCCTCGGCGGCCACGCTCTCGACACGGCCGCCGGTCTCGCCCTCCTCGGATGCCGCCTCGACCGGCAGCGCCTCGCTCTCCGGCACATCGACCTCGGCGACGGTCTCGACGGCCTCGGCCGTCACGACCTCCTCCGCCATCGCCATCGGCTGCGCGGCGACGCTGTCGTCCGCCGCGGCGGCGTCGCTCTCTTCCGGTGTCGCATCCTCGGCCGGGAGCGGCGGCATCACCTCGACGCCGGCGTCGGCCACCTGCGGCATCGCGGCCTCGGCCGCCTCGCCGTTGGGCTCGCTTTCGGCCGCGTCCTCGCCGTTCCACTCCGCGCGGTCCTGGGCGGATTCGGGGATCGGGTCCTCGTCCTCCTCGGCCTCCTCGCGGGCCTCCTGCTCTTGCATCTCGATCAGGCGCTGCCGGTCGGCGACGGGGATCTGGTAGTAGTCGGGGTGGATTTCGCCGAAGGCGAGGAAGCCGTGGCGGTTGCCGCCATATTCGACGAAGGCGGCCTGCAGGCTCGGTTCGACGCGAACCACCTTGGCGAGATAGATGTTGCCCTTCAGCGGGCGGCGGATGGCGGTCTCGAGATCGAATTCCTCAAGCCGGTTGCCATCCATCACCACCACCCGCGTCTCTTCGGGGTGGGTGGCTTCGATCAGCATGCGCTTGGTCATGGACGAGAATGCTCCGCGCCGCGGCGGACGCAGTGGTCCGGCGGCGCATGATCGTGACGGGGAGCGAGACGCGGTTACGGCCCAGCGCGACGCGATGGTTCATGCGGTGGTCCGTCCTTTCGTCTCTGCGGCCCGCGCATCGCGATCGCGACGCGCGGCCCTGGGTGGGCGCGCCTGACTTGCCCGGATTCCCTTGATCGGCCTCCGCGCTAAGCGCGGGCGGCGGTCACAGGCACAAGCGGGACGGCGGCCGGTACGCGATCCCGGGCGAGGGCTGCGACAGCGGGCAGCACAGAGCCGGGACGCACACCGGGATACCGCGCGAGCGGGTCCGCGCAGGAAGGGACGTCCGGCAAATCCAGGGAATGCGCCCAGCGGAGGGATTCCACGGTGCGCCTCCAGGCCAGACATCCCGCGGGGATCATCCCCGGTGGCGCGCCCGGGTCCAGCCCTGCCACGCCCACCGGACCCCTTGCCCGGAACGCCGCCCGCAGCGGAGGCCGCCGGGGCGGGGCACCATAGGTCGGGACGGAACCCCGCCACAAGGCCAAAGGCGGCGGGGGACACGCGATCGTTCAGCCGGCACATCAAGCGTCGGTGGAAAGCTGCTGGGATTCGTGGCATTATTGCCGGATCGGTGACCCCAGGGGGTTTGGGGCCTGCGCCCAGCCATGCGCGTGATCCTCCGCCGCCGGGGCCTGCTGGGCCTCGGCGCCAGTCTTGCAGCCGCCCCGGCCCTGGCCGGAGAGGTGGGTGGTGCCGTGCTGTCCGGCGATGCCCGGACCACGCGCGTCACGCTCCAGGTCGCCGGCGCCCAGCGCTACGAGGTCCTGATCCAGGCAGCGCCGAGCCGCATCCTCCTCCACCTGCCCGGCGCCACGTGGCGCCCGGCCCAGGCTCCGCGGCCTGGCGGCCTGGTGCGCGCGATCAACTGGTCGTCAGAGGAGAGCAGGCTGGTGCTGGACCTCTCGGGCCCCGCCAAGGCCGGGCCGGTCAGGGCCGAGGAGGGACGCCTCGTCCTGACCCTGTACGCCACGGGCGCGGAGGAGTTCGCCGCGCTGGCGCGCCGCGGACGCCCGGTTGCCGACGGCGCGATCCGCAGCAGCGCCCATCGCCCGCTGGTCGTTGTGGACCCCGGCCATGGCGGCCGCGATCCCGGCACCATCGGCGCCAGCGGCACGCATGAGAAATCCATCACGCTGGCCGCCGCGCAGGAGCTGAGGCGGCGGCTGGAGGCCGGCGGCAAATGCCGCGTCCTGCTCACCCGCACGCGCGACGTTTTTGTTCCTCTCGCCGAGCGGATCGAGATCGCGCGGCGCCGCGAGGCCGCGCTGTTCGTCTCGCTCCATGCCGACAGCGCCCCCGGTGCCCGCGGCGCCTCGGTCTACACGCTGTCGGAGACCGCGTCGGACAGCCTCTCCGAAGGTCTCGCCCGGCGGGAGAACCAGGCCGACCGCGCCGGCGGGCTGCGCCTGCCCTCCGTGCCCCCGGAGGTCCAGCGCATCCTGATGAGCCTGGTGCGGCAGGAGACCCAGGCCGGCTCCGCCCGCGCCGCGCGGCTGACGGTGCAGGAGCTGGGCGAGGCGGTGCCCCTGCTGCCCAACACCCACCGCCAGGCGGCCTTCGTGGTGCTGAAATCGCCCGAGACGCCCTCCATGCTGGTCGAGATGGGTTTTCTCTCGGATCCCCGGGACGAGGAGGCGCTGAAACGCCCGGAGTACCGCGCCCGGGTCGCCCAGGCGCTGGTACGGGCCATCGAGGGATGGCTCGCCCAGCGCCCGCGGGCCGCGGTCGCCCCCGCCCAGGCCGGGTGAGGGGGCGGTGCCAGGCCTTGCCCCCCGTGGGAATGGACCGCAGCGCCAGGCGGCGTCCGGCGTTGCCATGGTATCCGGGCCCCGCGAGACCAATTGTGGCGGTCCCGGCGCGAGCCGTGTAGCAAGGGCCCCGAATGGCACCGAATGACCTCCGCGCCGACGCGCCGCTCGACCCGCGCCGCGTCTCGCGCGCCAGCGCAGCCGAGCCGCCCCCGGCCCCGCCCGCGCCCGAGCCCCGCAAGAAGGCCGCGAAGCCGAAGCGTCGCCGCGGCGGATTCCGCGGCATGCTGCGCTTCACCTTCGCCATGGCCGGCGTGCTGCTGCTGATGGGCTCCCTCGCCGCGGCGGGGCTCTATCACCAGATCTCCAACGACCTGCCGGACTATCGCTGGCTCGCCGACTACGAGCCGCCGCAGATGAGCCGCATCTACGCCGCCGACAGCCGGCTGATGGCGGAGCTCGCGCAGGAGCGGCGCATCTTCGTGCCCATCGAGGCGATTCCGCGCCGCGTGCAGCAGGCCTTCGTCTCGGCCGAGGACCAGCGCTTCTGGGACCATCACGGCGTCGATCCGCTCGGCATCCTCCGCGCGGCGATCTCGAACCTCGAGAACATGGGCAGCGGGCGGCGCATGGGCGGCGCCTCCACCATCACCCAGCAGGTCGCGAAGAACATGCTGGTGGGATCGGAACGCTCGATCCTGCGCAAGGTGCGCGAAGCCATCCTCGCCTTGCGGATCGAGGCGACACTATCAAAAGACCGCATACTCGAACTCTACCTGAACGAGATCTACCTGGGCTCGCAGGCCTATGGCGTCGCCGCCGCGGCGCAGATGTACTTCCAGAAGTGCCTGGACGAGCTCACCATCGCCGAGATGGCCTTCCTGGCCGCGCTGCCCAAGGCGCCCAACAACTACAACCCCTTCCGCTACCCCGAGCAGGCGCGCATCCGCCGCAACTGGGTGATCGACCGCATGGCGGAGGATGGCTACATCACCCGCGCCGAGGCGACCGCCGCGCAGGCCGAGCCGCTGACCGCGCGCCCGATGCGCCGCCCCGACATGGTCACCGTCGGCCAGCACTTCACCGAGGATGTCCGCCGCGAGCTGATCCAGCGCTTCGGCCCCGAGCAGACCACCATGGGCGGCCTCGTCGTCCGCACCTCGCTCGAACCCCCCTTGCAGCAGGCGGCCGAGCGCGCGCTGCGCGACGGGCTGATGAACTACGACCGCCGCCGCGGCGGCTGGCGCGGCCCGCTGACGCGCATCACGGCGA
>JAYRQX010000503.1:0-5902 GCA_041910415.1 Acetobacteraceae bacterium
ACACCCGCCGTGACCGCGGGAATCCCCTCAACGAGTCAATCATCTCCGCAGGGCGTATGAGGCGAGGGAAGGTCTCTGCCCCCACCCAAAGTGAACACGTGCGGCGTTCACACGACCCTCCTCCGCTCGCTGGGCTCGCAGGGGAGGGAAGCCAGTTACCGGCGACGCGGAAGGACGCAACAGCAACCTCGGGAGCACGCGCCGGCGCCGAGCGCCAGCGAGCATCTCCGCCAAGGGCACTACAAGCTCTTCGCGAGCCGCCTGGCGAGCAGGTATCCCAGCATTCCCGACACCGGCGCCGCGGGGAGCACCAATATCCAGCCCACATGGGCGCCGTTCACCGCGAGGCCCAGCCCGACGCCCAGCATCAGCCCGCCCACCAGGCTGCCCAGGACGCCCGCCGTCAGGCCGAGGACCAGAATCTCTTCGCGCGTCACCATGCCCCGCAGGTGACGCATCGGCGCGGCCCTGGCAAGCGCCCCGAAGTTTGTGCCGGGCCGGGCGCGGGCTAAAGCGGGGCGACATGCTCCTGTCGGTCCAGATTCTCCGCGCCGTGGCCGCCCTGTTGGTGCTGGCCTTCCACGTGCAGTACGGGCTGATCAACCGCCTGGGCTACGAGGGGGCACCAAAGCTCGTCTTCGGCGCGGCGGGCGTCGATATCTTCTTCGTCGTCTCGGGTTTCATCATGGTCTGGTCCACGCGTGCCGTGCTCGGCCAGAAGGGGGCGGCCAGGACCTTCCTGGCGCGGCGTCTGGTGCGGATCTTGCCGCTCTACTGGCTCACGACGACGGTCTTCCTGGTCGGCGCCCTGGCCTGGCCGCCCGAGAATTTCGGCGGCTTCAGCCTGGGCCATGTCGTGGCGTCCTATCTGTTCATCCCCTGGCCCGACCACATGGGGATCCACGCGCCGCTCTACGGCCTGGGCTGGACGCTGAACTACGAGATGTTCTTCTACGTGGTCTTCGCGGCCTGCCTCGGGCTGGCGATGCGGCGGCGGGTGATGGCGGTCACCGGCGTGCTGCTGGCGCTGGTCGCGCTGGGGCGGGTGCTGCCGGACCTGCCCTTCGTGCTCCGCGTCTGGTCGCAGCCCCTGGTGCTGGAATTCGCCGCGGGCACCTGGATCGCGCTGGCCCGGCTCAACGGCGCCACGCTGCCGGGGATGGTCCGGACCGGCCTGCTGGTCGGAGGTTTCGCCCTGCTGGTCGCGACCGAATGGCTCCCGGCGCCGAGCGACGCCGCCCGCGCGGTGTTCTGGGGCGTTCCCGCCGCCATGATGGCCGCGGGCGCGGCGCTGGGGCCGGAGCCCCGCATCCATGGGTGCATCGCCCGGGTCTGCGTGCTGCTGGGCGATGCCTCCTATTCCATCTACCTGGTGCATTTCCTGGCACTGTCCCTGATCCGGCGCGTGAGCATGCGCTTCGTCACGGTCGAGGATGTCCCCGCTTTGGCCTGCGCCGTCGTCGCGGGGCTGATCGCGCTTGGGGCCTCGGTCGCCGTGCACCTGCTGTTCGAACGGCCCGTGCATCGCTTCCTGCTGGCCCGCCTGGGGCTGGGCGGGCGGGTGGTCGGGCAGCACCGGCCGGTTTGACAAGGAGAGGGGGCGGGCGCTAGACGCGCGGCTCCTTCCGGGAATGCGGACATGGGCGTTGGTCCCATGCGCCCGCCGCCGGCCGCAGGGCCGGGGGACTACCGGGACAACAGGCCCCAGCGGCCACAGCAAGAAGGGCCGGACGCCATCCTGGCGCCGGTATGTGTTGCGCATGACGAAGCGCGCTGAATCCAAGTACAAGATCAATCGCCGCCTCGGCGTCAATCTCTGGGGCCGCGCCAAGTCCCCGATCGCCAAGCGCGAGTACGGCCCCGGCCAGCATGGCCAGCGCCGCAAGCAGAAGCCGACCGATTTCGGCGTGCAGCTGATGGCGAAGCAGAAGCTCAAGGGCTACTACGGCAACATTGGCGAGAAGCAGTTCCGCAAGTATTACGAGGAAGCCGTGCGCCGGAAGGGCGACACGTCCGAGAACCTGATCGAGCTGCTCGAGCGGCGCCTCGACTGCGTGATCTACCGCCTGAAGTTCGCGATCACGCCCTTCGCCGCCCGCCAGTTCGTCAATCACGGCCATGTCACCGTGAACGGCAAGCGCGTGAACATCCCCTCCTACCTCGTCCGGGATGGCGATATCGTCGAGGTGAAGGAGAAGTCGAAGCAGCTGGTGATGGTGCTCGACGCCGCGCAGAGCGCGGAGCGGGACGTGCCGGAATACATCGAGGCGGACCACCGCGCGATGCGTGGCAAGTTCCTGCGCGCGCCGAAGCTGTCGGACGTGCCCTATCCCGTGCAGATGGAACCGAACCTGGTGGTCGAGTTCTACTCCCGCTGACGTCGCTCCACGCCCGCGCGTGGCGGAACGCCGGCCCTTCGCGGGGCCGGCGTTTTTCGTTCGGGGGCGCTGCATTCCCCGCTGTCGCCGGACGCCGGGCGCGGTCTAGAGCGGAAGCCGTTCGCATTGGCTCACGGCTTCCGCTCTACGCCGTTGTTTTTGCGAGCATCTTCACCCGACCAGATGATTCCATCTGATCGGGATCTGCTCTAGGCTCGCCCCATGCAGACCGTGCTGCCGCCCGATCCGCCGCCTTCCGCCAAGCCGGCTCTCGTTCCCGCGCCCCGCAGCAAGGCCGCGCAGATCCGCTGGGCGCTGAACGTCCTGCTGCCGCCGCTGCTGCCGCTCGTGGGCTCCATGCCCGAGACCACCGGCATCGGGCGCTCCATCGCCGCGGTCTCGGATGCGCATGTCACCCCGGTGACGCCTGCGGGCTACACCTTCGCGATCTGGCTGCCGATCTTCGCGCTCGCCATCGCCTGGGGCATCTGGCAGGCGCTGCCGGCGGGGCGCGCCATGCCGCTGGCGCAGCGGCTCGGCTGGCCGCTCGCGCTCTGTTACGCGCTGAACATCCTGTGGATGCTGCTGGCCGAGCTCACCGGCATGGGCTGGCACCTGGTGGTGGTGATCCTGGCCGCGCTCGCCTGCGCGCTGCTGGCCTTCGTGCTGTTCGTCCGCGATCCCGGGGAGGGCGGCGTCGGACGCATGATCGCGACGCCCCTGGTCGGGCTGCTGGCGGGCTGGGTCTCGATGGCGTCCTTCGCGAACGTCGCGGCGGCGGCGCAGGCGACGGGGCTGATCGCCGAGGGCGCGGCGGGCAGCTTCACCGCCGTGCTGATCCTGCTGGCGGCCGGCGGCTTCGCCACCGCGATCGTCGCCCTGGTCAAGGAGGCCATCTGGTACCTGGCCGCCGTCGCCTGGGCGCTGGTCGGCATCGTCCTGGCCAATACAGGGATGCGCGACGTGGATATCGCGCCCGCCATCGCCGCGGGCGCCATGCTGGCGCTGGTCGTCGCCGTGCACATGATGCGCCGGCGACGGCCATAGGCCCGCGTCAGGCTTCCGCCTTGTGCGGGATGCCGTTCTCGGTGAGCAGCGTGCCGAGTTCGCCCGACTGGAACATCTCGGTCACGATGTCGCAGCCGCCCACGAACTCGCCCTTCACATAGAGCTGGGGGATGGTCGGCCAGTTGGAGAAGGACTTGATCCCCTCGCGGATCTCCATGTCCTCCAGCACGTTCACGCCCTTGAAGGGCACGCCCATGTGGCTGAGGATCTGCACGACGCGGGCGGAGAAGCCGCATTGCGGGAAGACCGGCGTGCCCTTCATGAAGAGCACCACGGGGTTGTCCGTGACGTCGGCCTGGATGCGCTCGAAGGTCGGGTTCGACATTCTCTATGGTTCCTAACTGGCAATGCTGTGAAGGCAGCGTGCGCAGCACGCTGAGGCCGCGAATGCGGCCCGCCGGCGGTCCGGCGTCATGCCGCAGGCATGCTGTCGGCATGAAGCCAAGCCCGCGGAGCGGGCGCCCGGCGTCTGAGGGCACATCAATCGGGAGCCGAGGTCTGGAGGGCCAGCGCGTGCAGCGCGCCGCCCATGCGGCCCTGCAGCGCGGCATAGACGAGCTGGTGCTGCTTCACGCGGGGCAGGCCCTTGAAGGCGGTGGAGACGACGGTCGCCGCGTAGTGGTCGCCATCCCCCGCCAGGTCCTCGATCGTGACCTCGGCATCGGGCAGGGCGGATTTGATGAGCGCCTCGATCTCGGCCGGCTGCATCGGCATGGTTACGCGGATCTCCCCTCCATCAGCGCCGGCAGGGTCCGTTCCGACGTCTCCCGAAGCTGCGCCACGGATATGGACAGCCCCCCGGCCAGCGCCAAGGCCCCACCGCCCGATCGCCCGAGCATCCGCGCCGGAACCCCCGCCGCATCGGCATCATGCAGGAGCCGCGCGCCGTCCGCCACGGCCAGAACGTAGCGGCCCTGATCCTCGCCGAACCAGAAGGCATGGGCGGGGATGCCCGCCGGGATTGCCAGGAGTGCGGCGCCGATGCCGGTCTCGATCGCCATCTCGGCCAGCGCGACCAGCAGGCCGCCATCCGAGACGTCGTGGCAGGCCGCCACCCGGCCGGCGATGATTTCCGCACGCACGAAGTCGCCGTTGCGGCGCTCGGCGGCGAGATCGACCGGCGGCGGCGCGCCGTCCTCCCGCCCCGCGACCTCGCGCAGCCAGAGCGACTGGCCGAGCCAGCCCTTCGTCTCGCCCAGCAGCACCAGGTCGAGGCCGGCGGGCAGCCCATAGCCCACCGCCTGCCTGGCATCCTGGATCACGCCGACGCCGCCGATGGCGGGTGTCGGCAGGATGCCGCGCCCCTCGGTCTCATTGTAGAGCGAGACGTTGCCGCTCACGACGGGGAAATCGAGCGCGGTGCAGGCCGTCGCCATGCCGCGCACCGCGGCGGCGAACTGGCCCATGATCTCGGGCTTCTCGGGGTTGCCGAAATTCATGTTGTCGGTGACGGCGAGCGGCAGCGCGCCCGTCGCGGTGATGTTGCGCCAGGCTTCCGCGACCGCCTGCCTGCCGCCCTCTTCCGGATCGGCCAGGCAGTAGCGCGGCGTGCAGTCCGCGGTCATCGCGAGCGCGCGCGCATGGCCCTCGATCTTCACGATGGCGGCGTCGGCCGAGGCCGGACGCTTCACGGTCTGCCCGTTCACCAGCGCGTCGTACTGATCGAAAATCCAGCGGCGGGAGCAGAGGTCGAGCGAGCCCACCAGCGTCGTCAGCGCGGCCGCGATGCCGACGGGATCGGCGATCTCCGCGGCATCGAGGACGGGCTGCTTCGGCGTCTCGGCGGTCGGGCGGCGATAGAGCGGGGCCTGGCTTTCCAGCGGCGCCAGCTCGACATCGGCTTCCAGCACGCCGTTGTGGCGGATGACGATGCGGCCGGTATCCGTCAGGTGGCCGATGATCGCGAAGTCCAGCTCCCATTTGCGGAAGATCGCCTCGGCCATCTCTTCCCGGCCGGGCTTCAGGATCATCAGCATGCGCTCCTGGGATTCGGAGAGCATCATCTCATAGGCCGTCATGCCCGTTTCGCGCTGCGGCACCTTCTCCATGTGCAGCTCGATGCCGACGCCGCCCTTGCCGGCCATTTCGACCGAGGAGCTGGTCAGCCCCGCCGCGCCCATGTCCTGGATGGCGACGATGGCGTCGGTTGCCATCAGCTCCATGCAGGCCTCGATCAGCAGCTTTTCCGCGAAGGGGTCGCCGATCTGGACCGTGGGGCGCTTTTCCTCGCTGTCCGCGGTGAACTCGGTGGACGCCATGGTCGCGCCGTGGATGCCGTCGCGGCCGGTCTTGCTGCCCAGATACACCACGGCATTGCCGACGCCGGCGGCGGCACTGAGAAAGATCCGGTCGGCGGGCGCGATGCCCACGGTCATGGCGTTGACCAGCGGGTTGCCGTTGTAGCGGGGATGGAAGTTCACCTCGCCGCCCACGGTCGGCACGCCCACGCAATTGCC
>JAYRQX010000504.1:0-2301 GCA_041910415.1 Acetobacteraceae bacterium
ATCCGCCGGGCGGATCGAACGACGCGACCGCGCGTGTGGTCCAGCCGCGCATGCAGGAGTTGCTGGGTCAGCCGATCGTCATCGAGAACCGCACGGGTGCCAACGCGACCCTTGCCACGGAATACGTCGCGCGCGCCGCGCCCGACGGCTACACGCTCTTCGTCGGCAGCTCGAGCCCGCTGGTCATCGCGCCCTTCACCAGCCCGAACATCAGCTACGACACGGCGCGGGACTTCGCGCCAATCAGCTGCATCTCGGCCACGCCTTCCGTGCTCGCGGTCGGCCCCGCGCTGCCGGTGCGGACGCTGGCGGAATTCCTGGAAGCGGCGCGGACCCGGCAGCTCAACATCGCCTCCTCCGGCGCCGGCGGCCTGGCTCATCTGGCGATCGAGGTGCTGCGCCGCGACGTCTCGCAGAATATCACCCATGTCCCCTATCGCGGCGGCGCGCCGGCGACGACGGACACTGTCAGCGGCAATGTGCACGGCATCATCGTGGACCTCGCCGCGATCAAGACGCATCTGGAGGAAGGGCGGCTGCGGGCCCTTGCCGTCATGTCGGAACGCCGCAGCCCGCTGCTGCCCGACGTCACCACCTTCAGCGAGGCGGGAATGCCCACCGTCGTCGCGGTGAACTGGATCGGCGTCATGGCGCCAGTGCGCACGCCGGAGCCGATCCAACAGCAGCTCCACCGCGCCATCATCCAGGCCACGTCCGGCCAGGATGTGCGCAACCGCTTCACGGCGATCGGCCTCGAGACCTTCACCCAACCGTCCCTGGCCGAGGCACGGGCCTTCATCGGCTCCGAGCTCGACCGCTGGGGAACCATCGCACGCGCGACCGGTGCACGAGCGGACGGATAGTGCGGCGAGCGAGTACGCCCATCGGTCGGTTCCGGGCGGCGGCCGGATACGAAGCCGGACACGGCGGCGGGGCAACGCCAGGGCGACGTGCGGCCCGGGTGTCATGAAACGATCATTTGGCGGTAGGCTCAGGGAAATCGAATAGAGTACCGTCGTGGACCGGTTGCCGACCCAAGCCCTCGAAACACGCGCCACGGGCCTCGCGCTGCGCGGCATCGTCAAGCAGTTCGGCGCGACGCGCGTGCTCGACGGCATCGACCTCGACATCCACCCCGGAGAATTCCTCACCCTTGTCGGCCCGTCCGGCTGCGGGAAATCGACCCTGTTGCGCATCATCGCCGGGCTCGAGGCGCAGGATTCCGGTTCCGTCGCCATCGGCGGGCGCGGCGTGGACGCGCTGCCGCCCTCCGAGCGCGATGTCGCCATGGTGTTCCAGTCCTACGCGCTCTATCCGCACATGACCGTCGCCGCGAACATCGCGAGCCCGCTCGAACTGCGCCGCCTTCGCCTGGTCGAACGCCTGCCGCTGCTGCGCTGGCTCTCGCCGCGCCGGCCGCGCGTGATGCGGCAGATCATGGCGGAGGTGCGGGCCATGGCGGAACAGCTCCAGCTCACCGGCCTGCTCGACCGGAGGCCGGGGCAGCTCTCCGGCGGGCAGCGCCAGCGCGTCGCGCTGGGCCGCGCCATGGTGCGGCGCCCCGCCGCCTTCCTGATGGACGAGCCGCTGTCCAACCTCGACGCCAAGCTGCGGGTGCACATGCGGACGGAACTCGCCGAGTTGCACGACCGCCTCGGCGCGACCTTCGTCTATGTGACACATGACCAGGTCGAGGCCATGACCATGTCCGACCGCGTCGCGCTGATGGATCGCGGGCGTATCCTGCAACTCGGCACTCCGGCAGAGCTGTACGACATGCCCGCCGACGTCACGGTCGCGCGTTTCGTCGGCAGCCCGCCGATCAACCTCATCGAGGCCATGGCCGACGCGGATGGCGCGCTGCGCCTGGCCGGCCTTGTCCTGCGCGTGCCCGGTCCGGGCCGCCACACCATCGGCATCCGGCCCGAGGCGTTGCGCCTGGCCCCGGCCGCGCCGGGCCTGTTGCCTGCGCGGCTGCGGCGGATGGAGAACCTCGGTGCCGAATGGATCCTCCATGCCGAGACGGAGACGGGGGCACCGCTCGCCATCCGCATGACGGCCGGCGAGCACGCTGCGGCCGCCGGGCTGATCGGCCAGTCGCTGCATCTTTCGGCCGATCCTTCGGGCACGCATCTCTTCGGTGCCGATGGCCGCCGCCTGGCGCCGGCAGCGACGATGGGGGCACCCGCATGACCGCCGGCCGCCAGGCCGCCGAAGCCCGCGCCGGCATGGCCTTCGCCCTGCCGGCCGTCGCGTTGATTGTCGCCCTGCTGATCGTGCCGCTCGCCGCGCTGCTCGCAT
>JAYRQX010000505.1:0-2029 GCA_041910415.1 Acetobacteraceae bacterium
CGGGTGCCGCTGCCGTGCCGCTGCCATCGTTCAGCACCGCGATCGGTGCATTCACCGCCACGTTCGCCGTGCCACCGGCGACGAGGATCTTCTCCAGCACGCCCTCGTCGACGGCTTCCACTTCCATGGTCGCCTTGTCGGTCTCGATCTCGGCGATCACGTCGCCGGCGCGAACGGCCTCGCCTTCCTTCTTCAGCCAGCGCGCCAGCTTGCCCTCGGTCATGGTCGGCGAGAGCGCCGGCATCAGGATCGCGACGCCCATCTCACTTCGCCTCCACAAGGATGTCGGTCCAGAGCTCGCTCTCCGCCGGCTCCGGCGAGGTCTGCGCGAAATCCGCCGCGTCCTGCACGATGCCCTTCACCTCGTCATCCACCACCTTGAGATCGGCCTCGGTCACGCCGAACTGCTCCATCAGCTGCTTGCGCGCGGTCTCGATGCAGTCGGACTGCTCGCGCATCTTCTGCACTTCCTCGCGCGTGCGGTATTTCGCGGGGTCGGACATGGAATGGCCGCGATAGCGGTAGGTCTTCATCTCCAGCAGATACGGCCCCTGGCCGGCGCGGCAGTGGGCGACCGCCCGCTCCGCCGCCTCGCGCACGGCGGCGACGTCCATGCCATTCACCTGCTCGCCCGGGATGCCCCAGGCGGCGCCGTTCCTCGACAGGTCCCTGGACGCGCTCGCGCGCTCCACGCTCGTGCCCATGCCGTATTTGTTGTTCTCGATGACGAAGATCACCGGCAGCTTCATCAGCGCGGCCAGGTTGAAGCTCTCATAGACCTGGCCCTGGTTCGACGCGCCCTCGCCGAAATAGGTGACGGACACATGGTCGTTGCCGCGGTACCAGTTGGCAAAGCCAAGGCCGGTGCCGAGCGAGACCTGCGCGCCGACGATGCCATGGCCGCCGAAGAAGCCCTTCTCGCGCGAGAACATGTGCATGCTCCCGCCCTTGCCCTTGGAATAGCCGCCGATGCGGCCGGTGAGCTCGGCCATCACGCCGCGCGCTTCCATCCCCGTCGCCAGCATGTGGCCGTGGTCGCGGTAGGAGGTGATGACCTGGTCGCCCGGCTTCAGCGCCATCTGCATGCCGACGACGACCGCTTCCTGGCCGATATAGAGATGGCAGAAGCCGCCGATCAGCCCCATGCCGTAGAGCTGGCCGGCCTTCTCCTCGAAACGGCGGATCAGCAGCATGTCGCGGTAGGCCCGCAACAGCTGGTCCCGGCCGATGGCGGGCTCCTTGCCCCTGGAACGGCGTTTCGCGGTCTCAGCCTGGGCCATGCGGCGTTTCCTCCGTCGAGCGGTCTCCCCGAATTACGCGGCCTTCTGTCCCTCCGCAAGACGAGACTGCGAAAAAACCCTGTTTTTGCAATGCAATACGGGTGTTAACTTGATTTCAGTTAAGTATCTGAATCCACAGTCGCCGCAGCAAGAAAGTTTCCGCTCCGGTCCGGATCGCGCACGAAAAGGATGCAGGGCGCCGGCCGCGCGCGCCGCGGGGCCAGGCAGGCCCCGCGCTGCCGCAAGGGGATGGCGTGGCGGGCAATGGCGCCGCAGCCCGGCGCCCGGGGATCAGAAGAGCCGCCGCTCTGGCGGATAGGGCATCACCACCTCGTCGCGGCCGAGCATGTTCAGCAGCGCGCGCGCCCGCTCGTCCAGTTGGTCGCGGTCGAGCTCATTGCCGCGCAGCCCCTGGACGCGCCGCTCCATGGCGTCGCGCTCGGCCGCCGCGCGGTCCAGCGTGACCCGCGCGGCCGCGATTTCCTGCAGCCGCACCTCGCGCGCGATCGTCCCCCGATCGCCATGCATGGCGTGCCACAGGAAGTATCCGGACAGCGAGAGGAACACCACCGGCATCGCGATGGCGGCCAACCCGCGCTTGATGGCGTAGAAAAGCGGCATAGGGCCGCGAAACCCCCGAAACCCCTGATGTCGCGCAGAGAATCAGCCCCGGCGCGGCTTGTCCAGCATGTTTCTGCAGACATGTACAAGAAATCATACGACCGGAGTCAGATCGACACGGCCGCGAG
>JAYRQX010000506.1:0-3134 GCA_041910415.1 Acetobacteraceae bacterium
CCAGGCGCGCGCCAGCCGCATTTCGTGGCCAATAGTCGCAATGGATAGATTGAGCGCCGTGGCGGTTTCCTCCAGGCTCATACCGCCAAAGCCTTTCTTCGCGCCGGGCCGACACGGTGGCGGATACGCTCATCGCGCTGGGCGCGCCGCGCAACATCATCTCCGCCGATGGTCGTGGCGAGGCGAACCCGGGTGCCTCCAACGCGACACCCGAAGGCCGGGCCCGGAACCGCCGCATCGAGGTCACGCTCGCCGGCCCTGGCACCTGAACCGCGCGGCGCGAGCGATCGAGCCGCGCTGCGCGCGCATCGCGCCGGCGATCATCCGGCGCGCCCCGATCCCTGGCGGCACCCGGCGAATGGCGGGCCCGGCGAGCGGCATGGCCGCATCGCCCGGCAAGGACGCTGTCTGTGCCGGGCGCGATGTCTTCGCGGCTGCCTCGGTTGGTTCATGCGCGCCGGCGGGCGGCACGGGAACATACGGCGAACTCGTCTCCCTGGCGCGCAATCGCTATCTCGATTGCGCGTTCTCGCCATTGCCCGGTGGCCGCTGAACGGAACTGGACCCGCGGTCGCGATCGCGTGATAGTTTCAAATCCGCCTCGGAGTCGAAGGCGCATGGACGAGCGCCGGCCCGATCATGCGCAGATTCCACACGAGACGGCGCCCGCCGTAGC
Source organism: Acetobacteraceae bacterium (assembly GCA_041910415.1). Taxonomy (GTDB): domain Bacteria; phylum Pseudomonadota; class Alphaproteobacteria; order Acetobacterales; family Acetobacteraceae; genus JAYRQX01. The sequence goes on from JAYRQX010000506.1 coordinate 677, forward strand.
GGCCTTCACGCTGCGCACCGAGGAACCCGACGAATTCGCCGGCGCGCTGCTCGGCGGCTCCTTCGAATATCTCCGCCTGCCCGGGCGCCGCTTCGCCGCGACACTGCGGACGCTCCGGCTCGGCGACCTGCTGATCCAGTCGGCCGATGACGGCGCGCATGTCTCGCGCGCCGCCTTCCACAGCGGCATCGCCGGCCTGTTGGTGCCGCTGCACTACGATGGTGACACGGCGACGGTGAACGGCGTCCGCAGCACGCGGTCGAATGCGTTTCTGGCGCCGGGCGGGCTGGAATTCGCCGCGGTCGCGCCGGACAGCCTGGGATGGGCGGCCCTCGCGCTGCCGATGACGCTGCTCGAGGAACTGGCGGAACTCGCCCCGCCCGCATTGCGCAAGGCTGCCACTATCCGGACGCTCGAACTTCCCGGTGCGTCGCTGTCGCGCCTCTCCGCCGTGCTTGGCGCCGCCGCGCGCATGACTGAACACGTGCCGGCCGCGCTCGACACACCCGGCACGGCGGAGGCCCTGGCCGCCTCGATCCGCGAGGCGCTGGCCGAGAGCCTGGCGCCCGGCATCGGAATCGTGCCACAGCGGCGCGCCACGCGAAATGCCATGCGCGTGGTGCGCGATGCCGAGGCCTTCCTGCACGCGCATCTGGACCGGCCGCTCCATCGCGACGACCGGTGCGCCGCGCTCGGCGTGTCGCGGCGCAAGCTGCACGATGCCTTCGTGTCCACCGTAGGGCTGACGCCGCCCGCCTACCTCAAGACCCGCCGGCTGACACTGGTGCGGCGCGCGCTGAAGGCGGCGCCGCCGGAACGCTCGCTGGTGAAGTCCATCGCGCTGGCGCATGGCTTCTGGCACCTCGGCTATTTCGCGAAGGACTACCGTGCGCTGTTCGGCGAATTGCCGTCGGAGACACTCGACAAGGTTCAGCCGCGCGATATGCGGGACCGTCCCGGCCGCCTGCGGATAGCCTAAGCGCGGCACGCAAGCTTCTTGCCCATTCGGGATAGAGATTGCCTGGAATTAAGTCGCTCTCTCGGCCGGGTCGCGCAGTAGGGTGGCGCGTTCATCGGTATGCGAACCGTCGAACAGAAGCAACGCTTCGGGGGAGGTGCGCGCATGCGCCGCTGGATGGAACGGACCTTTGTCCTCGCACTCGCCGCAGCGGCGTTCGGCCTTGCGGCCGCGGCGCAGGCGCAGCAGATCCGCGGCACGCCGGGCGCGCCCAGCGCGGTGATGACGCCGCAGGGCCTGCAACTGCCCCCGCCGACCCCGCCCTTCACCGGCAGCATCCTGCCCAATGCGGTGCAAAGCCAATCCGCCTGGCCGCCGCAGGTCATGCCGCCGGCCAATGCCCCGAATGTCCTTCTGATCCTGACCGACGACGTCGGCTTCGGCGCGCCGGGCACCTTCGGCGGCGTGGTGCCGACGCCGACACTTGATGCCGTCGCGCAGTCAGGCCTGCGCTACACCACCTTCCACACCACCGCCCTGTGTTCGCCCACGCGCGCCGCGCTGCTGACCGGGCGCAACCACCACCATGTCGGCTTCGGCAACATCGCCGAGCTCTCCACCGGCTATCCCGGCTACAACGCGATCATCCCGCCCGAGACAGCCACCGTCGCCGCGGTGCTGCGGCAGAACGGCTACGCCACCGCCTGGTTCGGCAAGAACCACAACGTGCCGCCCTGGGAGGCCAGCACCGCCGGCCCCTTCACCAACTGGCCGATCGGCCAGGGCTTCGACTATTTCTACGGCTTCGTCGGCGGCGACACCTCGCAGTGGCAGCCGGGCAACCTGTTCCGTAATACCACGCCCATCCATCCCTATGTCGGCACGCAGCCCGGTTCGTGGAACCTCATCACCGCGATGGCGGACGACGCCATCGCCCACATCCGCACCCATACCGAGATCAACCCGCAGCGCCCCTGGTTCATCCACTTCGCGCCCGGCGCCACCCATGCGCCGCACCACCCGACGCAGGAATGGATCCAGCGCATCGAGGCGATGAATCTGTTCAACGACGGCTGGGAACGGGTGCGCGAGCGCATCTTCGCCAACCAGCAGCGCCTGGGCGTGATCCCGGCCAATGCGCAACTGCCGCCATGGCCGGATTTCCTGCCGCGCTGGGACAGCCTGCCCGAGGCGGAGAAGCGGCTCTATATCCGCCAGGTCACAGTCTATGCCGCCTACCTCGCCTATGCCGATGCCGAGATCGGCCGCGTCATCGCCGAGGTCGAGCGCCTGGGCCAGCGCGACAATACGCTGATCATCTACATCAGCGGCGACAACGGCAGCAGCGCCGAAGGCTCGATGCACGGCACGCCGAACGAGGTGATGTACTTCAACGGCGTCGACGTGCCGCCCGAGCGCCAGATCCCGCTGATCCCGGTCTGGGGGACCGACCGCACCTACAACCACATGGCGGTGCCCTGGACCTGGGCCTTCGGCACG
>JAYRQX010000507.1:0-3642 GCA_041910415.1 Acetobacteraceae bacterium
AGACGGCGCTGGAGGCGACGCAGCAGGGCAATGCCTTCGCCACCGTGACGCTCGCCGCCTGGCCCGATGCGCGCTACGCGGCCTTCGCCGCGCGGCATCCGCGCCGCCTCGCCCATGCCGTCGCCTTCGGCGCGGCGACGGGCTTCGCGGGCATCGCGCTGCGCCCCGCCCTGTTCGGCTTCCTCTCGGCCTTCGCCGCGAATCTTGTCTCCGCGGGCGTGCGGCTGGTGCCGCTCGGACAGACCGACGGGCAACTCGCCACTGCCGCCCTGCTGCCGGTCGTCGAGGCCGCGGCGGACGCCGCCCTCACCGCCGATCTTGACAGGCTGGGCACGGCCGCGCCGATGCTCGATATCCTCTCCATCCGTCACGAAACCCAGTACACGAGGCTCTTCCGCTCATGAGCAACGGACCTTTCCGCGTCGGCGTCGGCGGCCCCGTCGGTTCCGGCAAGACCGCGCTGGTCGATCGCCTGTGCAAGCATCTGCGCGAGACCAACGACATCGCCGTCATCACCAACGACATCTATACCAAAGAGGACGCCGAGTTCCTGACGCGCTCCGGCGCGCTGGTGGCCGAGCGCATCGCGGGGGTGGAGACCGGCGGCTGCCCGCACACCGCGATCCGCGAGGATGCGTCGATCAACCTCGCCGCCGTGCAGGACATGGTGGCGAAGTTCCCCCGACTGGAAGTGCTCTTCATCGAGAGCGGCGGCGACAACCTCGCCGCGACCTTCTCGCCGGAACTCGCCGACCTCACTCTCTACGTCATCGACGTCAGCGCCGGCGACAAGATCCCGCGCAAGGGGGGCCCAGGCATCACGCGCTCGGACCTGCTGGTCATCAACAAGATCGACCTGGCGCCGCTGGTCGGCGCCGATCTCTCCGTCATGGACCGCGATGCGCGCAAGATGCGGGGCAGGCGCCCCTTCATCTTCACCAACCTCAAGGAGGAGAAGGGCGTGAAGGAGATTGCCGACTTCATCCTCGAACAGGGCGGCCTGACGCGCGCGCCGAAGCAGGCGGCCGAATGATGTTCCTTGCTCGCCTGGCGCTCGCGTTGCTCGCGCCGTTCCCTGCCTTCGCGCACCCCGGCCACGATCAGGGCGTGGGTTTCCTCGCCGGCCTCCTGCACCCCCTTGGCGGGCTGGACCACCTGGTCGCCATGATCGCCGTCGGCCTCTGGGCCGCGAGCGCAGGCACGCGCCGCATGGCGCTGGCCCTGCCTGGCGCCTTCCTCGCCGCCATGGTCGCGGGCGGTGTGCTCGGCGCCTTCGGGCCGGCGCTGGCGGTTGTCGAATACGGTGTGATCGGCACGGCGGTGCTGCTCGCCGTCGCGGTCGCCGCGTCGCTGCGCCTGCCGGTCGTGGCCTCCCTCGGTTTCGTCGCGCTCGCCGGCGTCCTGCACGGCTACGCCCATGGCGCGGAGATGACGGCGGGATCGAGTCTCGCGCTCTACGGCGCGGGCTTCCTCGTCGCGACGGCCACGCTGCACGCGCTGGGCTTCGGCATGGCGCAACGCGCGATGGGCCGCCCGGCCTTGATCCGCGGCGCCGGCTTCTGCGCGGCGGCGGTGCTGCTCGTCAGCGCCTTCCTCTGATACAAGGCGCCTCGCACGCGCATTCGGGCGCTGCGGGGAAGGAACGACCGGCATGGCCAGCAACGCGCACGCCTCGATCATCGGCATGGGGCTCATGGGCTGCGACATCGCCGCGATCTTCCTCGCCGGCGGCTGGCGCGTGGATGCCGTGGAGACCAGCAAGGCGGCCTGGGAGAAGGCGCGCGACCGCGTGCGCTCCTCGCTCGTGCAGCTGGAGTCCGAACCCGAACGCGTGGCCGGGCTCACGCTTCATGAGTCCCTGGACGCGATGCCCTTCGCCGGCACCGAGGTGGTGGTGGAAGCGGTGCCCGAGAAGCTTCCGCTCAAGCAGGAGGTCTTCGCCCGGCTCGACACGCTGGTGCCGCCGCATGTGCCCATCGCGTCCAACGCGTCCGGCTTCCGCATCACCGACATCGCGGGGCATTGCGCGACGCGGCGGCGCATGGCGAACCTGCACTTCTTCCTCCCCGCCCACCTGGTCCCCGGCGTCGAGGTGGTGCGCGGCGAGCACACCGATCCCGCCTGCTGCGACCGGCTCCACGACATCATGGCCGCGCTCGGCCGCAAGCCCATCCGCGTGGCCAAGGACCTGCCGGGCTTCCTCGCCAACCGCATCCAGCACGCGCTGATGCGCGAGGCGTTTGCGTGCATCGACCAGGGTCTCGCCAGCGCCGAGGATGTGGACGCGGCCGTGCGCTACTGCTTCGGCTTCCGCTACGTCGCCGCCGGGCCGATCACGCAGAAGGAACTCGCGGGGCTGGAGACGCAGCTGGCGGCGGGGCGGACGATCTATCCCTCGCTCTGCAACAGCCCCGATCCCAGCCCGACGCTGGAGAAGCTGGTGGCGGAGAACCGGCTCGGCCCCAAGACAGGCCGCGGCTTCCGCGACTGGCCCGAGGATGTGACGACGAAGGAGCGCGCGCGCTACGAACGCGCATTGCTCGCCGCGCTCCGCATCTTTCGCGAGGAGGAGACGGGCTGACGCTCCGGGCGTGATCGGTTAGCATCGGGGCAAAGAGGACACGTCCATGCCCGATCCTGCCCCCTACCGGCGCCCCGCGCCCGGGACGCAGCCGCCCTACGACACCACGGCCTATGGCAGCACGCATCTGCGCCACCCCAGGCAGGCGCTGCTGCGCATCCCGACCACGCCTACGGAAAGCGCCGCGCCGCGCTTCTCCCCGCAATGGTACGCGCCGCATGCCGACATGTCGCAGGTGAACGGCAAGGCCGCGATGGGCGAGCGCATCATCGTCGCCGGCCGCGTGCTGGACGAGAACGGCAGGCCCGTCCGCGGCGCGATGGTCGAGGTCTGGCAGGCCAACTCCTCGGGCCGCTACCACCATCCGCGCGACCAGCACGACGCACCGCTCGACCCGAACTTCGAAGGCCGCGCGCGCGTCTTCACGGATGACGAGGGGAACTACCGCTTCACCAGCGTGAAGCCCGGCGCCTATCCCTGGCGCAACCACTGGAATGCCTGGCGGCCCATCCACATCCATTTCGGCCTGCATGGACCGGGCTTCGCGCAGCGCCTGGTGACGCAGATGTATTTCCCGGGGGATCCGCTGCTGGACCTCGACCCCGTCTTCAACGGCACGGCCGACGTCGCGGCGCGCCAGCGGCTGATCGCGCCCTTCGATCTGCAGGTGACCCAGCCCGAATGGGCGCTGGGCTATCGCTTCGACATCGTGCTGCGCGGCCGCGACGCGACCCAGTTCGAGAACGCGTGATGCCCATGCGCGCTTCGCTGGCGCGAACCGCGCCCTCAGACGCCGGCGGCTGTCGCCGCAGGCTTGGCTTCGCGCGACCGCGCGCGGGCGCCGTTCGGCGCCTCAGCCGCCCGAGGCGGCTGCATGTCACCCCGCCATCATCAGGTTCCCCCGCATGACCAGCGCCACGGCAAGCCAGACCGCCGGTCCCTACTGGCACATGATCGATTTCCCGGAATGGGCGGACCTCACGCGCGCCAATGGCCCGAACGCCGGCGTCGCCGGCGAGCGCATCGTGCTGACGGGGCGCATCACCGATGGCGCGGGCGAT
>JAYRQX010000508.1:0-1508 GCA_041910415.1 Acetobacteraceae bacterium
AGCAGCCCGATCGTCACCTGCTCGCCGGTCGCGACCACCACGTCGTATTCGCGGGCGTCATGCAGGGGCGAGAGGTCCTGACACCACTTGACCAGCTGGTTCGTGGCGCCCGCCATGGCGGAGACGACGACGGCGACCTCATGCCCGGCCTCCACCTCGCGTTTCACGCGCTGGGCGACGTTGCGGATACGGTCGAGATCGGCGACGGAGGTGCCGCCGAATTTCATCACGATGCGGGCCATCGGGGATGGTCGGGTCCTGGAACGGGCGTCTTGGCCGGGACACGCCTGGGTTGCGCGGGCCGGCGGGGCGGCACAGATAGCCAGGGTCGCATCCCCGGGCAAGCCGGTCTGTTGCGCCGCAACAAGGGATTTTCTGAGCATGGCCGCCGAGGGCAGGACCGCGCTGGCATCGGAAGTGGCGAAATTCGACGCGCTGGCCGCGCGCTGGTGGGACCCGCACGGCCCCATGAAGCCGCTGCACGCGATGAACCCGGCCCGGACGCGCTGGGTGGCCGAGCGGATCGCGCGAAGGGGCGGGGGCCGGCTCGACGGGCTTTCCCTGCTGGATGTGGGCTGCGGCGCCGGGCTGGCGAGCGAAGCCTTTTGTTCGTTGGGCGCCACCGTCACCGGCATGGACGCGGCGCCGGAAGCGCTGGCCGCCGCGCGCGCCCATGCCGAGGCAGGTGGGCTGGCGATCCGCTACCTGGAAGGCGGCCCCGAGGACCTGCCCGAGGACGAGCGCTTCGACGCGGTGGTGGCGCTGGAGGTCATCGAGCATGTGGCCGCCGGCGACCGTGCCGCCTTCATGGGCTCCCTCGCCCGCGCCGTGAAGCCGGGCGGCATGGTGTTCCTCTCCACGCTGAACCGCACGCCGCGATCCTTCCTGACGGCCAAGCTCGGGGCGGAATACCTGCTGCGCATGCTGCCGGTCGGCACGCATGACTGGCACATGTTCGTCACGCCTGCGGAACTGGGCGACCTGCTGCGCGGGGCGGGACTGCGCGTGGCGGATATCGCGGGGATGCGGATGGACAAGCTGACCGGCGCCTGGCGGATCACGCGCGATGTGGGCGTGAACTACCTGGTCGCGGCGCAGGCCTAGGCGTCGCTCGGCGGCACCCAGGGAAGCCGCGCGAACTCGATCCCGTCCTCCTGCAAGGCCTCGGCCTCGGCGTCCGTCGTCTCGCCGTAGATGCCGCGTGCCTCGGCCTCGCCATTGTGGATCTTGCGGGCTTCGTCCGCGAAATCCTTGCCGACATAGTCGCAGTTCTTCTCGACCTCGGAGCGGATGCGGGTCAGCAGGGCACGGAGCTGCGCCGGCATCGGGCCGGCGGCGGCGGGAACGGGCGGGCCTTCCGGCATGGCGGCCGGCTGGGGCGGCGGCGCGGGTGGCGGCGCCTCGATCACGGTGTTGCGGGCGGGGCGGCCCTTCTTCGGAATCGCCGGCGCCATCAGGGCGCGCTCGACCTTCGTGCCGCCGCAGGCCGGGCAGTCCACCAGCCCCGC
>JAYRQX010000509.1:0-4752 GCA_041910415.1 Acetobacteraceae bacterium
CGAGTTCCTCGTCCAGCACGTCGATGACGTCGCGGACCTTGAGGTCCTTCGTCGCCTCCACGGCGCGGGAGAACTCGTCCCAGAAGGCGCGCATCACGGCGCGCCAATCCGCCTGGCCCTCGGAGATCTCGTCGAGCTTCTCCTCCATCGAGGAGGTGAAGCCCGTATCGACGTAGCGCCCGAAGAAGGAGACCAGAAACGTCGTCACCATCCGGCCGAGGTCTTCCGCGAAGAAGCGCCGCTTCTCCAGCCGGACATATTTCTGGTCCTGGATACGCTGCAGGATCGAGGCATAGGTGGAAGGCCGCCCGATCCCGAGCTCCTCCAGCTTCTTCACCAGCGTCGCTTCCGAATAGCGCGGCGGCGGCTGGGTGAAATGCTGGCTGGGCGACACCTCGCCGCGCTTCAGCGGGTCGCGCGCGACCATCGGCGGCAGGATGCGGCCCTCGTCGTCCTCGGGCGCCTCGTCGCGGCCGGGCTTGATGCCGGCGCGGGCATCCGCGGCGCGGTCGTCCTCGTCCTCGCGATAGAGCTTCAGGAAGCCGTCGAAGGCGATGACGGAACCCGTCGCCCGCAGGCGCACCTTGCCCGACCTGTCCGCGACCTCGACCACCGTCTGGTCGAGCTCCGCGGCCGCCATCTGCGACGCGACCGCGCGCTTCCAGATCAGCTCGTAGAGCCGCGCCTGCGCGCCTTCCAGCTCGCCCGACAGGCTGTCCGGGGTATTCGCCGGGTCGGTCGGGCGGATCGCCTCATGCGCTTCCTGCGCATTCTTCGCCTTGCTCTGGTACTCGCGCGGCCCCGGCGGCAGGTAGTCCGGGCCGAAGGCGGATTTCACATGGTCGCGGATGGCGAACATCGCCTCCCGCGCCAGCGTCACGCCATCCGTCCGCATATAGGTGATGTGGCCGGCCTCGTAGAGCGCCTGCGCCGTGCGCATGGTCTGCTGCGCGCCCATGCCCAGCTTGCGCGACGCCTCCATCTGCAGCGTGGAGGTCATGAAGGGCGGCGGCGGATTGCGCCGGGTGCGCTTCTTCTCGACGCTCGCGACGCTGAAGGCGCCGGCCTCGATCGCCGCCTTGGCCCGCAGGGCGCTCGCTTCGTCGGGCAGGTCGAATTGTTCGAGCCTCTTCCCGTCGAGATGCGTGAGCCGCGCCGTGAAGGGCAGGCCGGCCGGCGTCAGGAACTTCGCCTCGACCGTCCAGTATTCGCGGGCGCGGAAGGCCTCGATCTCGGCCTCGCGCTCGCAGATCAGGCGGACGGCCACGGATTGCACGCGGCCCGCGCCCTTGGTGCCCGGGAGCTTGCGCCACAGCACGGGGGAGAGCGTGTAGCCCACCAGGTAGTCGAGCGCGCGGCGCGCCAGATAGGCCTCGACCAGCGGCGCATCGATGTCGCGCGGATGGGCGATCGCGTCCTGCACGGCGCGCTTGGTGATCTCGTTGAAGGTGATGCGGCGGACATCCTTGCCCTTCAGGGCGCCGCGCGCGGCGAGCATGTCCTTGAGGTGCCAGGAGATCGCCTCGCCTTCGCGATCCGGGTCGGTCGCCAGGATCAGGCGGTCCGCGCCCTTCAAGGCGCGCGCGATCTCGCCCACGGCCTTCTCGCCGCGGCCGTCGGATTGCCAGACCATCGCGAAATCCTGGTCGGGAAGAACAGAACCGTCCTTCTCCTCGAGATCGCGGACATGGCCGAAGGAGGCCAGGACGCGGGCGTCGCGTCCCAGGTACTTGTTGATCGTCTTCGCCTTGGCTGGCGATTCCACGACGACGACGTCGCTCATGGTGCTCCTGGCGTCAGTCCTTCGCGGCGCGAAGGACACGGTTCCCGGGCAGCAATTCCACCCGGCCTTCGAGCTCCAGATCGGTGAGGATGGCCTGGAGCCCGGGGGCGGACAGGTGGCAGCGGCGCAGCACCTCGTCAACCGATATGGGGGTGTTTCCAATCAAATCAAATATTTGACTGGCATCACCGTTGGCCCCGGGAAGGAGGTCAGGGGTATCCGGTGCCGCATCCGCGGCCTCCGGCACCCCTGGCCGGGGGGCGAAAAGGGGGGCCTCGCGGGGGGCTTCGGGCAGGTTCTGGAGGATGTCGGCGGCGGTCTCGGCGAGGTGCGCGCCCTGGCGGATCAGGTCGTTCGATCCGCGCGCGCGCGGGTCGAGCGGGCTGCCCGGCACGGCGAAGATTTCCCGTCCCGATTCCAGGGCGAGGCGGGCGGTGATGAGGGTGCCGGAACGTTCAGCAGCCTCGATGACGACGACGCCGAGCGAGAGCCCCGCGACGATGCGGTTGCGCTTCGGGAAATGGCGCGCCAGCGGCGCGGTGCCGAGCGGCGGCTCGGCGAGGACGGCGCCGCCTTGCTCCGCGATCGCCGTCTGCAGCGCGGCGGGGTCCGGCGGATAGGCGACGTCGAGGCCGCCGGGCAGCACGGCGATGGTGACGCCCTTGCGGAGCGCGCCGCGATGCGCCGCCGTGTCGATGCCGCGCGCAAGGCCGGAGACGATGGCGATGCCCTGGGCGGCAAGTTCCTCGGCCATGTCCTCCGCGATGCGGCGCCCGCCGGCGGAGGCGTTGCGCGCGCCGACAATCGCGACGGCTGGTGCATGCAGCCGCGCGGCATCGCCGATGACGGCGATCGCCATGGGCGCGTCGTGCAGCAAGGCGAGCAGCGGGGGGTAGTCAGGATCGCCCAGGAACAGGAACCGCCCGCCCATGGCGGCGACCGCGTCCATCTCGCGCGCGATGGTGGCGGGCTCCGGGATGGCGAAGGCGCCGCCGCGGCGGGCCGCGATGCGGGGCAGGGCGTCGAGCGCCGATTCGGCCGAGCCATGGCGCTGCAACAGCCGCCGCCAGGTCAGCGGGCCGACGTTGTCCGTTCGGGCGAGGCGGAGGCGGGCAAGGGTCATGGGCGGATGCCCCCACCCCGACCCTCCCCCGCTCGCGCTGCTCGCAGGGGAGGGCTGGGGTGGGGGCACTCACGGCATACAGAATTTTGAATCGCCACACATCAACTATGGCGCGAGATTCCGTCCCGCGCCAAGCGCGGCGCTATTTCTTCCCGATCTTCGGCTCGGTCCCGGCCAGGATGCGCTGGATGTTCGCCTTGTGCCGCCAGGCGATCAGCGCGGCCAGCAGCAGGCAGAACAGCGCCAGCATCCAGTCCCCGGTCAGCGCCGCGATCACCGGCGTTACGGCACAGGCCATCAGCGCCGAGGCGGACGAGATTCGCGTGGCAAGGGCCGTCGCCAGCCACACCAGCCCGGCGAGCAGCCCGAGCCACCAATTGGCCGCGAGCAGCACGCCCGCTGCCGTGGCCACGCCCTTGCCGCCCTTGAAGCCCAGCCAGACCGGGTAGCAATGCCCGACCACCGCCGCGAAGCCCGCGAGCAGCCCGGCGTCGCGGCCCCAGAGATGCGCCGCCACCAGCACGGCGATCACGCCCTTCAGCAGATCGAGCGCCAGCGTGCCGGCGGCCAGCGCCTTGTTCCCGGTCCGCAGCACGTTGGTCGCACCCGTCGATCCGCTGCCGATCAGCCGCACATCGCCGAACCCCGCCGCCTTGGTCAGCAGCAGCCCGTACGGCACGGAGCCGAGCAGGTAGCCCAGCGCCGCGGCCAGGACCCAGCTCACGCCGGGAACACCCGCCGCCCGGCCTTCCAGGTGCCGAGCACGCGCCCTTCCAGCCCGCGCCCGTCGAAGGGCGAGTTCTGTGCTTTCCCGGGCAGCCTGCCGGCATCGACTTTCCAGACGCGTTCGAGATCGAACAGCAGCAGGTCGGCCGGCGCGCCCTTCGCCAGCTTGCCCACGGGCAGCCCCAGCAGCGCGGCCGGCCTGCAGGTCAGCAGCGCCAGCGCATCCAGCAGCGTCCAGTCCCCGCCATGCACGCGCGCCAGCGTCACGCCGAGCAGGGTCGCAAGCCCCGCGCCGCCGGGTTCGGCCTGCACGAAGGGCAGGCGCTTGTCGTCCGCATCCTGTGGCCGGTGGTCCGAGGCAATGGCGTCGACCGTGCCATCCTTGACCGCGGCGACGACGGCCTGGCGGTCCTCCTCCCGCCGCAGCGGGGGCGAGAGTTTTGCATAGGTCCGGTAGTCGCCGATCGCCGTCTCGTTGAGGTCGAAATAGGGCGGTGCGGTGTCGCAGGTGACGTGGAGCCCCTCGGCCTTCGCGGCGCGGATCAGCTCGAGCGCCGCGCCGGTCGAGACATGGGCGAAATGCACGTGCCCGCGCGTCAGCCGGGCGAGGGCGATGTCGCGCGCGACCATCATCGCCTCCGCCGCCGCGGGAATGCCGGGCAGGCCGAGGCGGGAGGCCATCTCCCCTTCCGTGGCCGCGCCGCCGCCGGCGAGCGAGGGCTCCTCGGGATGCTGCACGATGAAGGTGCCGAAGGCGCGCGCGTAGCTCAGCGCGAGCCGCATGGTGCGCGCCGAGCCGATGGCCTTCGTGCCGTCGCTGAAGGCGACCGCGCCGGCTTCGCGCAGCAGGCCAAACTCCGCCATCTCCTTGCCCGCGCAGCCCTTGGTGGCGGCGCCATAGGGGAGCAGGTCCACCGCCCCCGTGGCCTCCCCCTTGCGGATGACGAAGGAGACGAGCGCGGGATCATCGAGCGCGGGGTCGGTGTCCGGCAGCACGCAGAGGGTCGTGATGCCGCCGGCCACCGCGGCTTCGGCGGCGGAAGCGATCGTCTCCCGATGCTCATGCCCGGGTTCGCCGATGCTGGCGCGCATGTCCACGAGGCCGGGCGCGAGGCAGGCG
>JAYRQX010000510.1:0-6620 GCA_041910415.1 Acetobacteraceae bacterium
CGGCGCGGCCAACACCGTGCTGCTGAAACCCAACCAGCGCGGCACGCTGACCGAGACGAAGGCGGCCTGGGACGCGGCGAAGCGGAACGGCTATGCCGGCATCGTCAGCGCGCGCAGCGGGGAGACGGAGGACATCACCATCGTCCACCTCGCCATCGGCTGGGGCGTCGGGCAGCTCAAGGTCGGCTCCTTCGCGCGGTCGGAACGCATGGCGAAGTGGAACGAGGCGCTGCGCATCGAGGAAGGCCTGGGCGCGCGGGCGCGCTTCGCCGGCGGGAGCATGCTGGGCCGCAGCCGGTGAAGGTTCTTTTTCATTATTCCGCCGGGCCCGCGCTGACGGCGCAATTGTCGTCGTTGCCGGGGCTCGACGTGTCGTTCTGCCCGGAATCCGACGACGCGCGGCTGGCCGCGCTGCTACCGGAGACGGAGGTGGTCTGGCACGTCCTGAAGCCCCTGACGGCCGCGCATATCGCCGCGGCACCGAAGCTGCGGCTCGTGCAGAAGATCGGCGTCGGCGTGAACACGATCGATCTGGACGCCGCCAAGGCCCGTGGCATCGCCGTGTGCAACCTCCCCGGCACGAACTCCCGCGCGGTCGCCGAGATGGCGCTGCTGCTGATGCTGGGCGCGCTGCGCCAGATGGGCCGCTTCGAAGCCGCGACGCGCGCCGGCACCGGCTGGTCGCAGGACGCCTCGGTGCAGGACAGTCTTTTTGAACTGGGCGGCCGCATTGTCGGCCTCGTCGGCTATGGCGAGGTGCCGAGGATCCTGGCACCCGTGCTGGCGGCCCTCGGCTGCCGCCTCCTCTATACCGCGCGCGCACCGAGGCCTGATGCCGTCGGCGAATGGCGCAGCCTGGACGCGCTGCTCGCCGAAAGCGATGTCGTCTCGCTTCATGTCCCGCAGACGCCGGAAACGGCCAACCTGATCAACGCCGACGCGCTCGCCCGCATGAAGCGCGGCGCCGTGCTGGTGAACACCGCGCGCGGCGGGCTGGTGGACGAGGCGGCGCTGATCGCCGCGCTGCGCTCCGGTCACCTGGCCGGCGCCGGGCTCGACGTCTTCGCGCGGGAGCCTGTCGCCCCCGACAACCCGCTGCTCACCTTGCCCAACGTCTTCCTCGCCCCGCACATCGCCTGGCTGACGACGGGCACCTTCGATCGCTCCTTTTCCATCGCCGCCGAGAATTGCCGCCGCCTCGCCGCCGGCGAGGCGCTGCTCAACCGGGTGATCTGACCATGAACCTCGCACGCTTTCCCCGCATCCGCCTGGGCCACCTGCCGACGCCGCTGGAACCGCTGAAGCGCCTCTCCGCCCATCTCGGCGGCCCCAACCTCTGGATCAAGCGCGACGACTGCACAGGCCTGTCCACCGGCGGCAACAAGACGCGCAAGCTGGAATTTCTTTTCGCTGACGCCATCGCGCAAGGCGCGGATACCGTCATCACCGCAGGCGCCACGCAATCGAACCACGCGCGCCAGACCGCCGCCGCCGCGGCGAAGCTCGGCCTGTCCTGCGTGCTGGTGCTGGAAGACCGTACCGGCCGGCGCGATGCCGCCTATACGCAATCCGGCAACGTGCTGCTCGACACGCTGCATGGCGCGACGATCGAACACGTCCCGGGCGGCGCCGACATGCCCGCCGCGATGGAGGACGTCGCCGCGCGGCTCAGCGCCGAAGGGCGCAAGCCCTATGTCATTCCCGGCGGGGGATCGAACGCCATCGGCTGCCTCGGCTACGTCAACGCCGCGCTGGAACTCGTCGCCCAGGCCGCCGATATGGGGCTCCGCATCGACCACGTCATCCACGCGACCGGCAGCGCCGGCACGCAGTCCGGCCTGCTCACCGGCCTCGTCGCGCTGAACAGCGGCATCCCCGTGCTCGGCATCGGCGTCAGCAAGCCGCAGGCGGCGATGGAAGAGGCGGTGCTCGCCATGTCGCAGGAGGTCGCGGCGCATCTCGGCCTGCCCGGCATCGTGAAGCCCGGGCACGTCGCGGCGAATTGCGACTACATCGGCCAGGGCTACGGCATCCCGACCGAGGGCATAACCGAAGCCGTGCGCCTGACGGCGGAGCTGGAAGGCATCCTGCTCGACCCCGTCTATTCGGGGAAGGCGATGGCCGGACTGATCGACCTGGTCCGCCAGGGGCACTTCGCCCCCGGCAGCAACATCGTCTTCCTGCACACCGGCGGCACAGTCGGGCTGTTCGCGTACCCCGAGGCGCTGGCGGCGGACTAGTCGTCCGAACCGGGCGCCGTGCCGGCGAGAATTCCGCCGTCGATGACGATGGTCTGGCCGGTCATGAAGGTGGAGGCCGGCGCGGCCAGGAACACCGCGGCGCCCGCGATCTCGTCCGGCTCGCCGATGCGCTTCATCGGGGTGTCTTTTGTCCGTTTCTTGTAGATGTCGGGGTTCTCCCACAGCGCGCGGGCAAAGTCCGTGCGGATCAGCCCCGGCGCGATGCAATTGATGCGGATGTTCTTCGACCCGTTCTCGATCGCGAGGTTGCGCGCCAGCTGCATGTCGGCCGCCTTGGAGATCGCATAGGCGCCGAGCACCGGCGAGCCGCGGAAGCCGCCGATGGAGGAGACGATCACCACCGACCCGCCGCCACGTTCCGCCATGCCCGGGATCACCATGTTGGCGAGCCACATGTTGGACTTGATGTTGGACGCCATCACCTTGTCGAAGATTTCGTCGGGCAGCGTGGTGGAGGGGCCGAAATACGGGTTGATCGCCGCGTTGCAGACCAGGATGTCCACCCTGCCCCATTGCGCGACCGTCGCATCCACCAGCGCCTGGAGCTCCGGCTTGCGGCCGATGTTGCAGGCGACCGCGATTGCCTCGCCGCCCTTCGCCTTGATGGCGTCCACCACCACCTGGCACGCATCGACCTTGCGGGAGGAGACGACGACCTTCGCACCGTGCTCCGCCAGCCTTTCGCAGATGGCGCGGCCGATGCCCTTGGATCCGCCTGTCACGATGGCGACCTTGCCGGTCAGGTCGAAAAGCGCCGGGATCGGCATGGGGCGTTCCTCCAGGGGTGTTGCGCGGGATCGTGCGAAGCCGGCCCCGGGGCGTCAAGTTTGACAAGCCGGACGCCGCGCCGGATAGCACCGGCATGGATCATCCACACGTCCTGGCCCTGGAAGGTGCGACGAATTTCCGTGACCTCGGTGGCTACACCACCGCCGATGGCAGGCAGGTGAAGCACGGCCTGATCTACCGCTCCGCCGCGCTGGCCGGGCTCAGCGCCGCCGACATCGCCGCGCTGGCCGCGCTGCCGCTGCGCACCGTCGCGGACCTGCGGGGAACGCGGGAGATCGCCATCGTCCCCTCCCCCGTCATTCCCGGCTGCGCGAACCTGCCGCTGGTCATCCAGCCGATGATCGGCGCCTCGCTGCGCGACCTGCTGCAGCGGCGCGAGGCGACGGGCGAGGACGTCGTCGGCATCCTCGCCCAGGCCTATGCGGCCTATGTGACCGACCACCTGCCCATCTATCGGCGCCTGTTCGACCTGATCCTGCAGGCCGAGCGCCTGCCGCTCGTCTTCCACTGCACCGCGGGGAAGGACCGCACCGGCGTCGGCGCCGCCTTGCTGCTGACCGCGCTCGGCGTGCCGGAAGAGCAGGTCATCGCCGACTACCGCGCAACCGACCGCTACTGGGACCGCAACCACGCCTTGCCCGAGGGCACGTCGAAGGAGGTGGCGGATGCCTTCCTCGGCACCCATACGGGGCTGATGCTGGATACGCTGGCCGCCGCGGCCGCGCCTTTCGGATCGCGGGACGCGCTGTTCGAGGAGGGTCTCGGCCTGGATGCGGCGCGGCTCGGCGCCCTCCGCGCGATGCTGCTGGACTAGGCTCCGCCACCGGCTAGGCTTGCGGGCGGAGGAGCCATCCGCACGCCATGCCCCAGCCGGCCGCGCCCGCCCTGGCCTATCGCCGCTCGCCCGACCAGGATGCGCGGGCGCCGGCGCGCCATGCCGTGGTGGTGGTGGGCGCCGGGCCGGTGGGCCTGAGCGCCGCGATCGACCTGGCGCTGCACGGCGTGCAGGTGCTGCTGCTGGACGAGGATGACCGCCTCTCCGTCGGCTCCCGCGCCATCTGCTTCGCCAAGCGCACGCTCGAGATTTTTGATCGTCTCGGCTGCGGCGACGCCATCGTCGCGAAGGGCGTCGGCTGGAACACCGGAAAGGTCTTCTTCCGCGACGAACAGCTCTACAGCTTCGACCTTCTGCCCGAGCCGGGGCATGAGCGGCCGGCCTTCATCAATCTGCAACAGTATCATCTCGAAGCCTTCCTGATCGAGCGCGCCCGGCAGCTGCCGAACATCGATCTGCGCGCGAAGAACCGCGTGGTGGCGCTGGAAGCCCGGCCGGATGGCGCGCTGCTGACGGTCGAGACGCCAGACGGCCCCTATCGCCTGCATGCGGACTGGCTTCTCGCCTGCGACGGCGCGCGCAGCCCGATCCGCGGCATGATGGGGCTGGAAGCCCATGGCCAGGTGTTCCGCGACCGTTTTCTCATCGCGGACGTGACCATGCAGGCGCCCTTCCCGGCCGAGCGCTGGTTCTGGTTCGATCCGCCCTTCCATCCCGGACAGTCCGTGCTGCTGCATCGCCAGGCCGACGATGTCTGGCGCATCGACTTCCAACTCGGCTGGGATGCCGACCCGGCGAAGGAGCGCGAGCCCGATCGCGTCATCCCGCGCATCCGCGCGCTGCTCGGCCCCGACGTGCCGTTCGATCTGGAATGGGTCAGCGTCTACACCTTCGCCTGCGAGCGGATGGCGCGCTTCCGCCACAATCGCGTGATCTTCGCCGGCGACGCGGCGCATCGCGTCTCGCCCTTCGGCGCGCGCGGCGCCAATAGCGGCGTGCAGGATGCCGAGAACCTCGCCTGGAAGCTCGCCTTGGTGCTGCGCGGGGAGGCGCCGGACGCGCTCCTCGACAGCTACGGGATCGAGCGCGAGGCGGCGGCGGACGAGAACATCCTGAACTCCACGCGCAGCACGGATTTCATCACGCCCAAGAATGCGGCGAGCCTGGCTTTTCGCAACGCCGCGCGGTCCCTGGCGCGGGACTGTCCCTTCGCGCGGCGGATCGTGAACAGCGGGCGGCTGTCCCTGCCCTCGACCTACGCCGTCACGCCGCTGAGCACGCCGGATGCCGAACCATTCGCCGGCGCAATGGTGCCGGGTGCGCCGGCCGCCGATGCGCCGCTGCGCGTGAACGGGCGGCCGGACTGGCTGCTGCGCCACCTGCCCGGCCGCTTC
The DNA here is from genome assembly GCA_041910415.1 of Acetobacteraceae bacterium. Taxonomy (GTDB): domain Bacteria; phylum Pseudomonadota; class Alphaproteobacteria; order Acetobacterales; family Acetobacteraceae; genus JAYRQX01. The sequence goes on from JAYRQX010000510.1 coordinate 5,280, forward strand.
ACCGCCCTGGTCCATGACGCAGCGGTCGATGCCGGCGCGCTGGAGCAAGCGGGCATCGCCGTCCGCGTCATCCGCCCCGCCGACGATGCCGAAGGCCTGTTCGCCGCGCGCTACGATACGCGGCCCGGCACGACCTATCTGCTGCGCCCGGACCAGCACATCGCCGCCCGCATGCGCCGCTTCGATGCCGCCGCGCTGCTCGCCGCGCGCGACCGTGCCTGCGGCCTGGTGCGGGAGATCGCCTGATGCCCGGCCCGCTCGACCTCGATCCCGCCATCACGGCGCCCGATGATTTCTACGAATGCCTGATCGCCGCGCATCGCGACCTCTCGGACGCCGAGAGCGCGATGCTGAATGCGCGGCTGATCCTTCTCCTGGCCAACCAGCTGGGCGATACCGATATCCTCAAGGCCGCCATCGCCAAGGCCCGCGAGGGCGTCATGCCACCACAAGACAAGGAGCGCTGAGCCGCATGTCCGGTTTCGCGAGCACAAAGGATCTCACGGAAAAGAACATCTCCTTCGACGAGCTCGGCCCCGGCCTCTACGGCTACACGGCGGAGGGCGATCCGAATTCCGGCATCGTCGTGGGCGATGACGGCGTGCTGGTGGTGGACGCGCAGGCGACGCCGCTGATGGCCGCCGACGTGATCGCGCGCATCCGGTCCGTGACGGACAAGCCGGTGACGCACATCGTGCTCTCGCACTACCACGCGGTGCGGGTGCTCGGCGCGTCGGGCTATCCGGGCGCGCAGATCATCTGTTCCGAGCAGACGCGGCAGCTGACGGTGGAGCGCGGCCAGCAGGACATGGACAGCGAGATCGGCCGCTTCCCGCGGCTCTTCCGCGGCAAGGAGACGATCCCGGGGCTGACCTGGCCGCATGTCACCTTCCAGGGCCGCATGACGCTGTGGATGGGCAGGCGGGAGGTGCAGATCATCCGCATCGGCCGCAGCCACACCGCGGGCGACACCGTGGTCTGGCTGCCACGTGAAAAAATATGCTTCGCCGGTGACACCGTGGAGTTCGGCGCGACGCCCTATTGCGGCGACGCGCATTTCACCGACTGGCCGACGACGCTCGCCGCCGTGAAGGCGCTGGGCGCCGAGAAGCTCGTCCCCGGCCGCGGGCGCAGCCTGATGACCAAGGCGGATATCGAGGAAGGCATCGCCCAGACCTCGGCCTTCACCTCCGACGTCTTCCGCCATGTGAAACACGGCGTCGCCAAGGGCTGGGCGCTCAAGGAGATCTACGACCACACCATGGGCGCGATGCGGCCGACCTACGGGTCCTGGGTCATCTTCGAGCACTGCATGCCCTTCAACGTCACGCGCGCCTGGGA
>JAYRQX010000511.1:0-2221 GCA_041910415.1 Acetobacteraceae bacterium
CCGCGCCGGCGCCCCAACCTGACGATCTCCACCGAGACGCAGGTCATGGGCCTGGTCTTCGAGGGCACGCGCTGCGTCGGCGTGAAGGCGCTGGTGAAGGGGCGCGAAGAGGAGTTCCGCGGCAACGAGATCATCCTCTCCTCGGGCGCCATCCATTCGCCCGCGCATCTGATGCGCGCAGGCATCGGGCCGGCGGGGCACCTGAAGGCGCTCGGCATTCCGGTGCTGGCCGACCTGCCGGGCGTGGGCCAGGGGCTGATGGATCATCCTTCCATCGCGCTCTCCGGCTTCCTGCACCGCCGGGGGCGGATGGATGACAGCATCACGCGCCGGCACATCCAGGTGGGCCTCCGCTACACCTCGGACGTGCCGGGGGTGCCGCAGGGCGACATGTTCATCTGCGGCGTGAGCAAATCCGCCTGGCACGCCGTGGGGCGCCAGGTCGCCTCGCTGCTGACCTTCGTCAACAGGACCTACTCGGAGCGTGGCGAGGTGCGCCTCGCCTCACGCGACTGGCGGGACCATCCGGTCGTCGAGTTCAACCTGCTCTCCGACAAGCGCGACCTCGATCGCCTGATGCATGCCATCCGCTTCAACGCGGCGGTCATGGCGAGCGCGGCGATGAAGGACGTCGTCTCCGACCCCTTCCCCGCCGCCTACAGCGACCGCGTGCGCCGGATCGGCGTGGTGAACACGCAGAACCGCATCATCACCGCGGTGATCGCGGCGATGCTGGACGGCCCCGCCGCGCTGCGCCGCCACCTGATCGACCGCTACGTGGTCGAGGGCTACACCTTCCGGCAGGTGATGACGGATGACGAGGCCCTGGAGGCTTTTGTGCGTCAGGCGACCATCGGCGTGTGGCATGCCTCCTGCTCCTGCCGCATGGGCGCCGAGAGCGACCCGCGCGCGGTGGTGGACACCGAAGGCCGCGTGAAGGGCGTGGAGAACCTCCGCGTCGTGGACGCCTCGATCTTCCCGGTCGTCCCCTGCGCCAACACGAACTTCCCCGTGCTGATGTCGGCCGAGAAGATTGCAGACGCGATCCTGACGGGCGCCGCCTGACGCGGGCGGCGCGCCACGCCGGCCGTGCCGCGCGGCGCGCTCAGCCCGGCTCCAGGTCCACGCTCACCGTCAGGCTGTGGCTCGCGCCGCCGCCCAGCACCACGCCGCGCACCGGGCTGATGTCGCCATAGTCGCGCCCCCAGGCGAGCACGACGTGTTCATCCTTCACCACGATGCCGTTGGTGGGGTCGAGGTCCACCCAGCCATGCTCGGGGCCGAGCCAGCAGCCGACCCAGGCATGGCTCTGGTCCGCGCCGCGCCGGCGCATCTGCCCAGGGAGCGGCCGCGTGCGGATGTAGCCGGAGACATAGCGCGCCGGCAGGCCGAGCCCGCGCAAGGCACCGATCATCAGGTGGGTGAAGTCCTGGCAGACGCCCTCGCGCCGCGCCAGCACCTCGGCGATCGGGGTGGAAAGGGTGGTGACGCCGGCGCGGAAGGCGAAGTCGCCGCGGATGCGCGCCGTCAGGTCGAGCAGCGCGGCGAGCACGGGTCGCCCGGGCAGGAAGCTCGCCTGCGCATAGGCGGCCGCGCCCTCATGCGCCGGCGCCATCGCGCTCGAAACCGCGAATTCCGCGGCCTCGGCGACCGCGGCACCCCGGCCGCGCGCCGCCGCGGCAACCGCTTCCCAGGGCGCCGTCGCTTCGGCGGGCGGAGGGGTGGGGAACTCCACCTCCACCCTGGCTTCGACCGCGACGACGAATTCCGGATGCGGTCGGTCCAGGAACAGCCAGGTCACGCCATTGCCGAAATGGTCCGTCCCCTCATGCCGGCGTCCCTCGGCCGGGGTCGCGACGATCGCGGAGTCCATCACGCTCTGCCGCCCCGGCAGAACGCGCGGGCGCAGATGGAGCATGTGCGCGGCCAGATCCACCGTCCCGCCATAGACGTAGTGGGTACGGTGGTGCACGCGGTAGATCATGCCGCGCCCCGCAGCACCGGCGCGGGGCTGCCTTCCACGCCGAGCTGGCGTACCGCCGGCAGCAGCGCGAAGTAGCGTCGCGTGACCTCGTTCGAGAGACCGCCCAGCGCATCCGCCACCGCCTTGAGCCGCACCGCCCCGTCGCAGGCGGCGCGCGCCTGGGCGGGCGCGGCGACGACGTCGCGTACCATGGCCTCCACCGCGGCCAGCAGCGCGGCGGCCGTGGCGGCGAAGGCG
>JAYRQX010000512.1:0-1564 GCA_041910415.1 Acetobacteraceae bacterium
CCGCGCCCGGCCGCGCGCAGCCCCGCCCCCGCCGCGCCGCCCGGACCGGGCACGGACGGACCGGAACAGCCGCTGGTCCTCGGCGGCGGCATCGCGACCGGCGCGGTGGTTCCGCCCTCCATCGACCCCGGCGTGACGAATCCGCCGCCCGCCTATCCCGAGGCGAGCCGCCGCGCGGGGGAGCAGGGCATCGTCGGCGTGCTCATCACCGTCGCCCCCGACGGCACCGTCTCGGCGGTGCAGGTGGCGCAGAGCTCCGGCTTCCCCGCGCTGGACGAGGCCGCGCGCCGGGCGGTGCAGCGCTGGCGCTTCCGCCCCGGCCAGCGCGCCGGCGTGCCGGTGACGGCCTCCATCCGCACCGCCGTGCATTTCCGCCTGCAGGGCGGTGGGTTGCGGTGATACCTGCGGCACGAGGCTATGACTCGTGCCGAGGCCGCGAATGCGGCCCGCCGGTGGTCCGGCGAGCCAAGCAAACCGGAGGTTTGCGCCCGGCGCATGAGGGTCAGCAAAGATGAATACCAACGGTCGAAACATTCGGCCGTTGGTATGAGGCGCGCCTTGCGGGGTGTGCGACGCGCGCTCACATCCCCGCCATGGTGAAGCTCGACGTGGTGACGACGCGGGGCGGCGATGGTGGCGAGACGTCGCTCGGCGACGGCACGCGCGTGAAGAAGGACGCGCTGCGCATCCACGCCATGGGCGAGGTGGACGAGGCCAACGCGGCGATCGGCCTGCTGCGCCTGCACACGAAGGCGGATGCGGAGGCCGACGCGATCCTCGCCCGCATCCAGAACGATTTTTTCGACCTCGGCGCCGATCTCTGCCTGCCCGGAACGGAAGGCGACAGGCTGCGCTTCGCGGATGCGCAATGCGCGCGGATCGAGCGGGAATGCGCGCTTCTGAACGCGCCGATCCCGCCGCTGAGAAGCTTCATCCTGCCCGGCGGCAGTGCGGGCGCGGCGGCGGCGCATCTCGCGCGCACGGTCACGCGGCGCGCCGAACGCGCCTGCGTCGCGCTGGCGGCGGAGGAGGCGGTGAACCCCGCCGTGCTGCGCTTCCTGAACCGCGTATCGGATCTCCTGTTCGTGCTGGCGCGCCGGCTGAATGCGAATGGCGCCGAGGACGTGACCTGGACGCCTGGCGCGACGCGCTGAGGGAATGCCCCCACCCCCGGGCAGACGCCTTGCGTTGCCCTGCCAGCCTCCGCTGCGCTCCGGCGTTCGACGCAGTGCATCGAACCCCCCGCTGCGCAGGGGAGGGAGCCTCCCTCCCCTGTGAGCAACGCGAACGGGGGAGGGTCGGGGTGGGGGCATGATCCGCCCGCTGCACACCAGCCATCACACCCCACCCCCTTCCCACCGGCCCCGCATTTGCTAGCCATGCATCTGCATGAGCGAGGGAAGACATCAATGCCGGGATCGGTGATCGTGCTGGGGGCCGGGATGGTCGGCGTCTCGGTCGCGCTCTCTCTGCGCCGCCGCGGCTATGCCGTGACCATCCTCGACCGCCAGGCGCCGGGCGAAGGCGCCTCCTTCGGCAATGGCGGGCTGATCCAGCGCGAGGC